>DATFXZ010000315.1:0-8094 GCA_035315305.1 Terriglobia bacterium
CCTGGCGGAAACGCTGGGAGCTCCGATCGTTAAAGCACTACTCGGAAAGGCTGCGGTGCCTGATACGAGTCCGTACACAACCGGAACGATCGGGTTGCTTGGAACCAAGCCGTCGCAAGAAGTGATGGAGAATTGCGACACGCTTTTCATGATCGGAACGTCCTTCCCTTACATCGAATTTCTTCCAAAGCCCGGACAGGCACATGCCGTTCAGCTTGAACTGGATCCTATGCGCATTGGGCTGCGTTATCCCGTTGAGGTCGGACTCGTGGGCGATTCGAAACGTACACTGCAGCGCCTTATGCCGATGTTGAGGCGAAACAAGCATCGGAAATTCTTAAGTCGTGCGCAGTCCGGCATGCGTGACTGGTGGAAACTGATGGAAGACTACGGTACGCGCAAGGATAAGCCGATGAAGCCGCAGGTCGTTGCCTGGGAACTCGGAAAGTATCTTGCTGAAGATGCCATCATCTCTTGCGATTCGGGAACCATCGCTACATGGTGGGCGAGGCACATACCGGCGAAACGCGGCCAAATGCACTCCCTGTCAGGAAATTTAGCAACGATGGCGCCGGGTTTGCCATACGCCATCGCTGCGCAGATCGCATATCCGGACCGGCAGTCCGTTGCGTTTGTCGGTGATGGAGGCTTTTCCATGTTGATGGCGGAGTTCGCCACGTGCGTAAAGTACAAGCTGCCGGTGAAGGTTTTCGTCATCAAGAACAACTCGCTCGGACAGATCAAGTGGGAACAGATGGTGTTCCTCGGCAATCCGGAATACGGATGTGACTTGCAGCCCATCAACTTCGCGCTCTTTGCTCAGGCCTGCGGTGGAACCGGTCTGACGGTGGATGATCCTGACGACTGCGGACGAGTTGTCGAGCAGGCTTTGAACACACCAGGCCCTGTGCTCGTGGAAGCGGTCGTCGATCCTTACGAGCCACCGATGCCGCCGAAGGTGTCTTTACGGCAGGCAGAAAAGTTCGCGGAGTCGCTGCTGCGAGGCGAACCCAACCGTACAAAGATCGTGACGACAATTGCAGAAGACCGAGTTCGAGAACTGGTTTGAAGAGCAGTATGCCATGGACAAAATTACACGACTGGACGTGTCTGCATACACGATCCCAACGGACTTTCCGGAAGCCGATGGAACGCTCGAATGGGATTCAACCACGATCATCATTGTTGAAGCGCACGCCGGTGGTCACATCGGCATAGGTTTTACATATGGCGACCGGGCGGCCGCTGGGGTAATCGATAGGGTCTTGTCACCTATCGTTCTGGACCATGATGCGATGGACATCCGCGAGATCTGGGTACGGATGCTTCAGGCCGTTCGAAATATCGGACGTCCCGGTATCGCCTCCCACGCGATCGCAGCTGTTGATGTCGCGCTTTGGGATCTCAAAGCGCATATTCTTCACCTTCCTCTGATGAACTTGCTCGGAGCTGTTCGGCCAGGTATTGCCGCTTATGGGAGCGGTGGATTTACGTCCTATTCGATCGCTCAGCTTCAAGAACAACTTTCAGCCTGGTCGGACCAGGGAATAACAATGCTGAAGATGAAAGTCGGCAGCAATATCAATGAGGATGTCGAGCGCGTTCGCGCTGCGAAACAAGCAATCGATAATCGCGCGGAGTTGTTCGTTGATGCAAACGGCGCATACACGAGGAAGCAAGCGCTGGACTTTGCAGAAATGTTCGCGGCGTATGATGTCCGATGGTTCGAGGAGCCGGTTTCTTCCGAGGATCTCGAAGGTCTTCGATTGATCCGTAATCGCGCGCCCGCAGGGATGAATATCGCGGCCGGTGAATATGGGTACGACGTGACCTACTTTAGAAGAATGCTCGATGCGGGCGCCGTGGACGTTTTGCAGGCGGACGCTACCCGATGTGCCGGGATTACCGGATTTATCGAAGCGGCGGCACTCGCAGATTCTCATCACGTTCCGCTGTCGGCGCACACGGCTCCTTCTATTCATGCGCATGTCTGTTGCAGCATTCCAGAAGCGTGTCACGTCGAGTATTTTCATGACCACGTTCGCATCGAACGAATGTTGTTCGATGGAGTGATCAACCCACTGAACGGTGTTCTCTATCCCGACACATCCCGTGCCGGATTGGGTCTCGACATTAAACGCGCGGATGCAGAAAAGTATGCAGCGTAATCGACACAGCCGTTGTCCGTGTGACCCGGCTTGGTCTCGATTACGCGATATTAGTGATTAATGCGCTTGAAGAGAATCTGACCAATGACTCAATTCCGAATTCTGAATTCTTATCCGAGGGGCAGCAGCCGTCAGGTACAAGCGGTTTCTCGGATGGGAATTCGGAATTGAGAATTAAGTATTGGTCAGATCCCCTTTTGACCCGCGTTGATGAATCATCAAATCCTCGACTCCGGATGTTGAGGAGTGGCAGGCGCGTTCGGTTTCATCTCGCTCAAGTTTTGGATCTGGCCTTCAAAGTGAGCGCAAAAGACCACCATGTTGCCCCCGCACGACCACCTCGCGCGGCCTGACCTACGTTTTTAACGTCGCCATTGATGAGGAATCCCGGTTGCTACAGCAATGCCGATGCCGCAGATCTTTCACCGCAGCATGAATACGATCTCGCGCGTGACGATCTTTGGCAGCGTGATCCTTGTTCTGGTAGTGACGTGGGCCTGGGCCGGTCTCATTCGCGCGCCGTACGTCACAGAAGAGGATGTGGTCCGCGAACAGCCGGTGCCGTTCAGCCATCAGCACCACGTGGGCGGGCTCGGCATCGACTGCCGCTATTGCCACATCACCGTGGAGCAAAGTGCGTTTGCCGGAATTCCTGCAACCGAAGTGTGCATGAACTGCCACAAGCAAGTCTGGAACAACAGTCCGATGCTGGAGCCGGTTCGCGCGAGTCTACGCGAGAACAAGCCGCTAGTGTGGAATCGGGTGAACAACACTCCCGACTTTGTCTATTTCGATCACAGCATTCATATACATAAAGGCGTTGGATGCGAGACGTGCCACGGCCGTCTGGATCAGATGCCGCTGACATGGAAATACGCTTCCCTTCACATGGAATGGTGTTTGAATTGCCATCGGGCTCCCGAGAATTACCTCCGCCCGCGTGAAGAAGTTTTCACGTTGGGTTGGCAGCCTCCGATTCCGCAACAGGAACTCGGCCGGCAGCTGGTGAAGGAATACAACGTTGACCAACCCTGGAAGCTGACCAATTGCTCCATCTGCCACAGGTGAAGGCAAGTGTTCCAAAAGCCAGAAGATGAACTGAGCCGGCGTGAATTCTTTTCTGTCATGGCCGCGTCGCTCGCTTTTACCTCTCTCACGGGATGCGCCGCCGCTCCGCCCGAGAAGATTGTTCCTTACGTTCGACCTCCCGAAGAGCTGTTGCCGGGTAAGCCGATCGTTTTCGCCACGAGTATGGCTTCTACAGGATACGGTCTTGGTCTCCTGGTTGAGAGTCACGAAGGCCGGCCAACCAAAATTGAAGGCAATCCGGAGCATCCGGCAAGTCTCGGCGCGACGGATGTTTTTGCCCAGGCTTCTCTTCTGTCTCTTTACGATCCGGACAGGTCTCAGACTGTAAGCCAGAACGGGGCGATCGACACTTGGGATGCGTTCATTACGACGCTTGGAGACTCAATGTCTCGCTTCCAGGCAAATGGTGGAAACGGTCTGCGGATTCTCACGGGCACAGTGATCTCGCCAACTCTGGCTGATCTTCTCGCTCAGCTTCTTAAAAAATATCCTGCTGCTCTTTGGCATCAATACGAAGCCGTAAATCACGACAACAGCCGCGCAGGCGCACAACTTGCCTTCGGCAGGTATGTAGATACGCGATACAACTTCGAAGAAGCCGACATCATCCTTTCTCTCGATTCTGATTTTTTATCGTGGCAACCCGGCAATCTTCACTACACGCGGAAATTTGCGGCCAGGCGCAAGATTGCACCCGGCGGCACGACCATGAACCGTCTCTACGTGATCGAGAGCGGACTAACTATCACGGGCGCGATGGCTGATCACCGGTTTCCGGTACGCTCTTCCGACCTCGCCGCCATCGCGAATTCCATCGCAACCGGCGCTGTCGAACCAGCGTGGCTTGCACCTGTGTTGAAGGACCTGGAAGATCACCGCGGCCGCAGCATCGTGATTGCCGGGGAGCTTCAACCGCCGGAAGTTCATGCGCTGGCACACGTCATGAATAGCCGCTTCGGCAGTGTCGGCAAGACCGTTTCTTATACGGATCCGGTCCAATTCAACCCCACGTCGAGTATCGACTCTCTTCGCGCATTGACCGAAGACATGTCGGCGGGTCGCGTCGATACGCTCGTCATGGTTGGAGTCAATCCCATCTACAATTCGCCGGCAGACTTGGATTTTGCGGGAAAGCTATCGCGCGTTCCGTTACGGGTGCATCAGAGTTTGTATTTTGATGAAACTTCGGAACGCTCCCACTGGCACATCCCCGAAACCCATTACTTGGAAAGCTGGGGAGATGTGCGTGCCTGGGATGGCACGACATCCATTGTTCAGCCGCTCATCGTTCCTCTTTATCAAACGCGAACACCGTACGAATTGCTGGCTGCGCTACTAGGAAACCCGAGCCTCTCGAATTATGAAATCGTCCGTGCGTACTGGCAGAAACAGCACGCCGGATCTGATTTCGAGGAGTTTTGGACTGAAGCGGTTCGCCGCGGTGTGGTACCGGACTCTGCAGCCACAGTGGTTCCAATGACGCCTCGGCCGGTGAGCACAGCGAATCCACCGCCACGCGGGCCGGCGAGTGAAATTGAGATCGTCTTCCGTCCGGATCCGACTGTGTTTGACGGGCGATGGGCCAACAATTCCTGGTTGCAGGAGTTGCCAAAGCCTATCACGCAACTTACTTGGGATAACGCTGCGCTGATGAACTCGGCAACGGCTGCGCACCTCGGTGTCCGAAGCTCAGAGATGATCGAAATCAAGGCCGAGGGCCGCACTATCCAGGCGCCGGTTCTTATCACTCCGGGCTGTGCCGACAATTCAATAACCCTCACGCTCGGTTACGGCCGGTGGCGTTCAGGACGCGTGGGTAGCGGCCGCGGCTACAACGCATATGCTATCCGAACGTCTTCGAGCCCATGGATCCTGCGGAATGCCAACGTAAGTAAGACCAGGCAAAAGTATCTGCTTGTCACAACCCAGGATCATCATCAGTTCGAACACCGGCACATGGTCCGTCACGCGACGGCGGATGAATATGCGCACAATCCCGATTTCTTAGCGCAGGAAGTCAAAGAGCCACAGCCGGACGAAACGTTGTATCCGCCTATGCCCAACAACATCGGTTACGCCTGGGGCATGGCAATCGATCTTAGCGCCTGCATCGGATGTAATGCGTGCGTCGTCGCATGTCAGGCCGAGAACAACGTTCCTGTTGTCGGTAAAGGCCAGGTCAGCAATGGCCGCGAGATGCATTGGCTGCGCATCGACACGTACTTCCAAGGCGGTCCAGAGAATCCAAACGTCTATTTTGAACCGATGCTCTGCCAGCATTGCGAGAACGCGCCTTGTGAGCTCGTATGCCCGGTGGCAGCCACTTCGCACAGCGCCGAGGGAATCAACGAAATGACCTACAACCGATGTGTGGGGACGCGATATTGCTCGAATAACTGTCCATACAAGGTTCGCCGGTTCAATTTTTTTCGATACACCGAGTGGAATGTTCCGCAATTGAAGTTGCTCTATAACCCCGACGTAACGGTTCGCGATCGAGGCGTCATGGAAAAGTGCACTTATTGCATCCAGCGCATCAACCGAGCGCGCATTCACGCCAAAGTTGAAGATCGGAAGATTCGCGACGGCGAGGTCACGACGGCTTGCCAGCAAGCGTGTCCCGCCGAAGCCATCATGTTCGGCGATCTGAATGATCGAGCGTCGCACGTTTCGAATTGGAAAACGGAACCGCGTAACTATGGTGTGCTGGTGGAATTGAATACTCGGCCGCGAACGACCTACCTGGCGAAATTGACCAATCCTAATCCGGCGCTGGGTGGAAGTGGGAACAACAAAGAGGGATGAGAACGGGATGAAAAAATACAGAGACACAAAGACACAGGGGCACAAAGGAGCGCATCAAGGCTTTTTTTCTGCGCTCCCTTGTGCCCCTGTGTCTTTGTGTCTCTGTGTTTTTCCGTACGCGTACCGACATACACCATGAAGGAAGACATACGCGAAACGATCTACACGCCGCCCCTGATCGGGCTGGGCCACGATTACCGGACACTGACAGAGAAGATCAGCGGAATCGTCCTGACCCGGAAAAGCCCGTTGGAGTGGTTTGCGCTGTTCGGTCTCGGCTTCATTGGAACCATGATGCTGATGGTCGCTCTTGCCACATTGCTGGTTCGCGGTATCGGCATATGGGGCGTCAATATTCCCATAGCGTGGGGATTCGCGATCGTCAATTTCGTCTGGTGGATCGGTATCGGTCATGCCGGAACTCTGATTTCCGCAATTCTGCTGCTGCTTCATCAGGCGTGGCGCCAATCGATTAATCGGTTCGCGGAAGCCATGACGCTGTTTGCAGTAACGTGCGCCGGCATTTTTCCGCTTGCACATCTCGGCAGGCCATGGTTTTTTTACTGGCTGCTCCCGTACCCGAACACGATGGGGCTATGGCCGCAGTGGCGCAGTCCTCTGGTCTGGGATGTTTTCGCCGTCGGTACGTATTTCACGATCTCGCTCGTATTTTGGTTCATCGGACTGATTCCGGATCTTGCGACGATGAGGGATCGCGCCCAGAACCGGTTCGCTCGTGGGTTCTATGGAGTCCTCGCAATGGGATGGCGGGGATCGGCGCGGCATTGGTACAACTATGAATCCCTTTACGTATTGCTTGCCGGCCTCGCTACGCCGCTGGTTGTTTCAGTCCATACAGTCGTAAGCTTCGACTTCACCATCAGCATCCTCCCCGGTTGGCATTCGACGATGTTTCCGCCCTATTTTGTGGCCGGTGCCATCTATTCTGGATTTGCGATGGTGCTGACGCTCGCGATCCCACTGCGAAAGCTGTACCACCTCGAGGATCTCATTACGGAGCGGCATATCGAGAATATGGCCAAACTGATGTTGGCCACTGGAGTGATCGTCGCTTATAGCTATGTGATCGAGGCTTTCATTTCCTGGTACAGCGCCAATGAATACGAACGGTTTGTGGTGATAAACCGGGCGACGGGTCCTTACTGGATTTTGTATTGGACCTTGATCGCAACAAACCTGGTCGTCCCTCAGTTGCTATGGTCCCGACGCATTCGAAAAGACAATCTGGCGGTTTTCATGATCGCGCTTTCGGTGAACGTCGGAATGTGGCTAGAGCGTTTCATCATTGTTGTGACGAGTCTCCACCGTGATTTTCTTCCATCCAGTTGGGGCATGTACTACCCGACGATCTGGGACTGGGCAACATATTTCGGCACGATCGGTTTGTTCATCATGCTGTTCTTCCTCTTCGTGAGGCTGCTTCCAATGATTTCGATTTTTGAGATGAAACAGATCGTGGAGAAGCCCGAGGTCGGTGTCGAATGAAGGCGACAAGCGTCCTTTACGGCTTCATGGCAGAATTCGCCGATCCGGAATCGCTCAAAGAATGCATTCGCCGAGCGAAGGCGGAAGGCTTCAGGCGAATTGACGCTTACACACCGTTCCCGGTTGAGGGAGTCTCAGAAGAGTTAGGCCATCGTTCCGTTATTCCGCTAATCGTCTTGATCGGTGGCTTGATCGGCGCATTAACCGGCGCCTTGATGCAGTGGTACTCGAGCGTTTACGACTACCCTCTCAACATCGGTGGCCGTCCTTTCAACAGCTGGCCATCATTTGTCGTAATCACGTTTGAACTCACCATTCTATTTGCGGGACTTTTCGGTGCGCTTGGGATGCTGGCGGTGAATGGTCTTCCTAAACCCAACCATCCACTGTTCAACGAACCGCATTTCGACCGAGTAACTCAAGACCGGTTCTTTATGTGCATTGAAGCCAGAGACCCAAGGTTCGATTCTCGGGAAACGTGGAGGTTCTTAGAGAGTTTTAATCCAGAGGGATTGTATGCAGTTCA
>DATFXZ010000316.1:0-7784 GCA_035315305.1 Terriglobia bacterium
TTCACGGCGTTCTCGCAACGGCGGAACTTCCAGTTTGATCACATTCAGCCTGAAGTATAGATCGTTGCGGAATTCTCCTTTAAGAACCGCTTCTTTCAGCTTCTTATTCGTCGCGGCGAGAACCCGGACGTTGACCTTCACGGGTTTCTTTCCGCCAAGCCGACTGAACTCGCCATCTTGCAGGACGTGGAGAAGTTTGGCTTGCAGGTGCGGACTCATCTCGCCGATCTCGTCCAGCAGGACAGTACCCTTATCCGCTTGCTCGAACTTCCCGATCTTGTCGCGGATCGCGCCTGTGAATGCGCCACGCTCATAACCGAACAACTCGGATTCCAACAATTCATGAGGCAAAGCTGCACAATTTACCTTTACCAAGGGCCCATCGGATCGATTCGACTGCTCATGAATGAAGCTGGCGATGACTTCCTTACCGACACCCGATTCGCCCAGGATAAGGACGGGAACGTCCGTTGCCGCAACATGGCGCGAGATGTCTATTATCCGAAGCATCTGCGGATTGGAAGTTAGGATGTTTCCCTGTTCCACATACGCCAATTGTTGTTTCAACGTCTTAACTTCTTCTTTGAGTCGTTCCTTTTCAAGAGCGTTTTCGATCGCTAGCTCGAGTGCTTCCTCCTCGAATGGTTTGGTCAAATAGTCCGAAGCGCCCATTTTCATGGCTTCAACCACGGTCTTGATTTGACCGATTCCGGAAAGGATGATGATCGGAATCTTGGCGTAGAGGGCCTTCACATTGGCCAGCACTTCAATACCATCTTTGCCCGGCAACATGACATCCAACAGAATCACAGACGGAGAATAACCGGAAGCGAGACGTTCGATCGTCTCATCGCCGGATCCGAGACATTCGACGACATACCCGGATGCACTCAAAAATGACGCAAGATAATCGCGGGTGTTCTTATCGTCGTCTACGACCAGAATTGACTGCTTGCTCATGGCTGTTTTCCTCGCCGGCAGTGACGGCTGGCAATGTGAACAGGAATGTCGCGCCGTGTACGCCAGTCTTAACAAACACACGTCCTCCGTGCATTCCGACAGTGTCGTATACGACGGAGAGATTAATGACGCTTCCCTCCTTGTTCGGCGCCGATGGTTTTCCAAAAGTGTTGAAGGGCCGATCAAATATCGTATTGAGTACGCCTGGGGACATCGGCGGGCCCTTCACCGAGAGTTTAAAACTGAGTTCCCTCTCCCGTCCGTGTGATAATTCCGCGCCGATGGTCCCTCCGCCATCCGCCAGTTTCGCTGCCACGGTTATGAGTTCTTCCAGGATGTAACCGAGTTTCTCTCGGTCGCCAATGATGAGAAACGATTCCTCGGAGACTGCATGACTTAGTTTTAACGACTTTTCAGCTAGCTTATGCTCGCTGGCACTGGCGCGCTCCATCCAGAGGTCGCGAAAATCGAAGGATTTCAGTTTCAAAGGTTGGGTATTCAAGTCGGCCACGTAGCTCATCCAACTCACGAGTGTGATGAGCCGGTTGGTGTTGTCGGTAGCTATTCGCAGATACTCCTTTTGCTTTTCGTTGATTTCACCGCCGCGGCCGTCAAGGATCATGCGAGTATATCCGCGAATGGCGGCCAGTGGCGTGCGCAGCTCATGTGCAAGGTTGATTTGCTGATGGGAACGCATTTGTAGCGTAGCAGCCAGCATATTTTTTTCTTCGATCAGTGCTGCCAGGTTCTCCGCGGCACACTCAGCGCGATCTGCTTTTGCCAGAAGTTTCCGATTTTCATCCTGCAGTCTTTCGAGTTCCTGGAGACGCGTGAGGATTGGTAAGGCGTCATAGGCAAACTGACGCGCAACTTCGATATCCTCTGCAGAAACTTGCGGTCCATCGAGCGGCGACACCAAAGCAATCGCAGCAGCGAGGCGTCCGTCGTTGATCACTGGAATAAGGACGACATTCGAATGTGCGGCAGCAGCGGGTCGTAGAACCGGATTCTCTTCTGCGGCGCTGATGCCTACCATTTCCCCTTGTTCCAATTTTTTTTGCAAACCAGGCTGGCGTTCGAGGTGCGATCTGATCCACGCAGGCAATTGCGGCATTTTCAAATCGGAGTCGACTATGCCGAACGAAACTTCAGCGTGTTTGAATTCTGCGACCAGGATCCGGACGATCTCTGCCTGGAAACTTTGCAGGTCATGTGATTCGTTGAGCCTTATGATAGGAGGTCTCTGTTGTCCCCGGACCGGTGATCCTTCCATTCCACACTCCCGTGATAATTGGGAGTACCTTATGCACGAGGTTTACCAATTATGTTTTGAAGCAGAATCAGAGATTTATTCCTAACCTGTTGCAGTGTGTAGCGGAATTGGCACCGGGGTCATGGGGTAAAATTCCCGAATTAGGGTGCACGTTGTGGTTCACGATTACCACCGGCAATCCGATTGCTACCTGCTTTGCCATGACACGCGTACTACTGGTGGAAGACTGTGCAGATGTGTTGTACGTTTTGCAGGTCGAACTGGAGTGGCTTGGCTACGACGTTGAGGCCGTGAGTGACGCCGATGCGGCGCTTGCCGCAGCCCGGCGGACCCCACCTGATGTGATTGTTTCTGACCTTGGTATGCCTGACATGGATGGCTTCGAGTTCATCAAGTGTATACGGAAGATGCCGGGTCTGCGTTCTACTCCCGCCATCGCGTTAACTGGTTCAGGAATGGACAAAGACGTCCAACAGGCTCTGGCCTTAGGATTCACGGTCCATCTGATGAAGCCCGTTGATGCGAGTGAACTCGGAGCACGAATCAAACAATTGACCACTCGTTGTTTACAAAGGAAGGCGAGCTAGAGTTTCAAAATACCGGGCAAACATTTTCATGCCGCCGGAGGCCTGTTCCCAATCGAAGTTTTCGTTTGGGGCGTGATAACCGTGTTCCGGAAGGCTCAAGCCAAGAAAGACGATGGGTGCCTTAAGATATTTTTGCATCGTCACGACGGCTCCTATTGAGCCACCCTCTCGAACAAAGGCGGGATCCTTCCCGAAGGCGGTGTGCATCGCATCCCGTGCCGCATCCGCGTACGGACCACTGTGCGGGCCCAAGTAGGGACTCAGATAAGCTTCGGGAATGAACTGGACGTCCGGATTTTTTTCCCTGATGAACTTGCGGACAAGTTTCAAGACCCTATCGGGCTTTTGATTGGGTACGAGACGCATGCTGATCTTGGCTTCGGCCCGGTACGGTATGGCTGTCTTTACTCCTGGTCCCGTGTAACCCCCGACAATGCCGTGGACTTCAAAGGTTGGTCTCGCCCACAAGCGGCCGGCAATATCCGCAGCAGCGCCTTCGCGCATTTTCTTCAGCTCGTGCGCCTGCTTGAACTGTTTCACCGTAAAACCGGATGCGAGGAAGTTTTCCATCTCGGCTTTCGATAACTTCGCGACGTCGTCGTAGAATCCCGGAATTCGCACCTGTCCTTTTCGAACGTCGTAACATTCGGCCACCAGCTGGCACAACTCTGTGATGGGGTTCCGCGCAGCGCCGCCGGTCACACCTGAATGAACATCCTTGGTGCCCGTTTCCAGTACCAGCCGCACGGGCGCAAGGCCGCGTAGACCATATGCGACTGCCGGCTTGCCCCGAGCAATCCAAATGGTGTCGGATACCGCGACCGAGTTCGTCTCGAGGTCTTTTGCCTTGGCCTTCAAAAAGTGTTCAAAGTTGGGACTTCCGATTTCCTCTTCGAGCTCCCAGATGAACTGAATATTGACGGCGGTTCCCTGCTCCAACGCGTAACGCGCTCCAAAGAGAGCAGTCAATGCAGGGCCTTTGTCATCGGTTGAACCGCGGCCAATATAACGGTCGCCTTCTTTATGAAACACGAAGGGCTCGCGTTGCCATTGCGGCTCATTCGCAGGCTGGACGTCGAGGTGGTTGTAGATGGTCACCGTTGGCCGATTTTTACCGGTGACGAATCTTGCGGTAACAACGGGATTACCGGGAGTCCGTATCGCCTCGGCTTCTGCGCCCAGTGAACGCAGATAATCGACCGCGGCATTCGCGCCGCGTTCAATGTCGGGCTTGTGTGCCGGCTCGGCGCTGATTGTCGGAATCTCGACCCAATCCTGTAACTTCTCTTCGAATTCGGCGCGTGCTGACCGGATGTAGCTGTCTATGTCAGATTTCATGATGAGGTTTCAGACGGTGAAGACGCCCGCTGGATGTGTTCCATAAACTGCGACTCAGGTACATTTCCAATGAACTCCACTGTATCGTTGATGACCGTTTTGGGCACACCTCGAATCACGTATCGTTGGGCCAGATTTGGGAATTCATTTACTTCAATGACATCAGCCATTACGTGTTCATTCTCAATCGCCATCTTATGTGCCAACCTGGCCACGCCTGGACAGTACGGTCAGGTGGGCGTGACGAACACCTGAATATGAAGATTCTTCTCCACTGAGCCGAGCGTTTCGACCGAAGCGTCCGATAGCTCGCTTTTGCCTTGCGAGGCATCCAACAGACTTCCCAGCAGAACCGAAAACTCGTAGCCGGACGGCAGCCCAAAGTACCGAATTCTGCCTTTTACGCTATCCGCGGTGATGACAAGAGCAGGGATACGGTCAATGGCATACTCCTGCGCCAATTGGCTCTCGGCGACGAAATCGTGCACTTCAAGCTTGATCTTGTCGGACAGCGCAGCTACTTCTTCCAAAAGCGTCCGAGTGTCCTTGCACGTTTCACATTCGTGACCCGGAATGAATAACGGCGATTCCCGCTGAGTAAAATAAATCAAGTGCACATCGCCCGTTAACCCCTCGAACAGCCGTTTGACTTCAGCTTGATTGTCAGCCGATAAGAAGCCCATCACTGAATTGTATATAATCGCGCATTCCGATGGATATCAGTTGGCGGGAAAAAATCGAAGCGTATTTCACAAAACTACAGGATCGCATCACGAATGCTATCGAGGAGGTTGACGGAAACGTGTTTCGCGAAGACACGTGGACGCGTGAAGGCGGAGGAGGAGGTCGCACGCGCGTGCTTGAAGAGGGCCGTGTGTTCGAGAAAGCAGGAGTCAATTTCTCCTCTGTCCACGGAAATCTCCCAGAGCAGTTCGCAGCAAAGATCCCTCGCGGCAGCGGAACCGAGTTCTTTGCAACAGGCATTTCGCTTGTCTTCCATCCTCGGAGCCCAATGGTTCCGGCCGTTCATGCGAATTTTCGATATCTGGAAAAAGGCGACGCGGACTGGTTTGGTGGGGGCACCGATCTCACACCCTGCTACCCCTACGAGGAAGACGCCGTCCATTTTCATCGCACGATCAAGTCAGCTTGCGATCGGCACGACCGCAACTTCTATGTCCGCTTTAAGAAATGGTGTGATGAATATTTCACACTGAAGCATCGAAGTGAGATGCGCGGCGTTGGAGGAATCTTCTTCGATTATCTCGAGGGTGATCGCGAAAGTAACTTCGCGTTCGTTCAGGATGCCGGAAATACCTTTTTGGATGCTTATCTGCCGATCGTGAAACGCCGGATGAATGAGCCTTATGGCGAACGGGAACGTCAATACCAACTCTATCGCCGAGGGCGTTATGTCGAATTCAACCTTCTATACGACCGGGGTACGATTTTTGGATTGGAAACACGCGGCCGCACGGAATCTATCTTGATGAGTCTTCCCCCACTCGTGCGCTGGGTTTACGACTTCAGACCCGAACCGGGTTCGCGCGAAGACAAGGCGCTGGAGTTTTATCAGCCTCGAGAGTGGGCTTAGCGAAATGTTTTGCCGATACTGTGGAGCACACATACCCGATGACAGCGCGTTCTGCTCGAAATGCGGAAAACGGCTCGGTCCACGCGAAAATCCCCGCGTGGAACATATCGTTCGCAAGCTGCGTCTGAAGACGCCTTATCCGTATTCCGCGCTGCTGATCACGTTGTTTATCATTTGGGCAGCGTGGCCGAAGGGAAGCCATGCCGACTATTCGCATCTGAAGTGGAGTTTCGAGCTGGACAAGAAGGCGGAATCTGCTGCGGATCATCTGTATCAACAAGCGTTGTCCCTGGTCGTGGAAAACACCGGCTCCGTGGCTGTCGGGGAAATTCCGATCGAACTGCGCGCAACCATCACGCCTGCACAGAAGGCGAACGTTGAAGCGGATTTTTTGGGACGACGACTACTGATTTTGCAACAAGGGCACACGCTTCCTCTGACCGTCATCATTGGCGGGACCGTCGCGCCGGCAGCCAAAAGGCGCATTCTCCTCAACGGAAACATTCAGGCAGAACCGCCGTTTAAAGTAACTTATGAGGTCCGAGATGAAGATGGGCGCACGGTTCTTGCCAGCTACGTTGTTGAACAAGAATGAATCGTGCAACTCTTAAGCGTTGGATTGTCCGGGTGCTGATCGCGCTTGTAGTCCTGATCGCGCTGATCCTGTTCGTTGTGCTCCCCGTCGGGGCTTCCTTTCTGATCACCAACAGCCGTTTTCGTTTTCCGGAGCGTGGCCCAAAGACGCCGGATTCGGTGGGGCTTTCCGTTGACGACGCCGAATTTGAATCGAGTGACGGCATACCCTTAGGGGGCTGGTGGAACCCTGGCGACGCTTCGATGCCCGTCATTATCTTTGTTCATGGCCTGAATCGATCGCGGGTCGAACTTCTGGAGCGCGCGGCCGAATCAAGCAAGCGGGGCTACGGAGTTTTCCTGTTCGATTTACGTAACCACGGCGCGAGTGGCAGGGCATATACCACGATCGGTATCTTTGAAAGCCGCGACGTATGTGCCGCGTCCAAATGGGTTCGACAGAAAGCGGGCGGGCGGCCACAGGTTCTCTGGGGTGTTTCGATGGGCGCCTCAAGCTCGATATTGGCGGCGAAGCAGTGCCCTGGCTTTGCCGCAATCGTCTCAGACAGTTCATTTCTGTCGTTTCGCGACACGGTCAGCCACCATCTCACTCTGTTTTTTCGATTGCCGGCTTTCCCAATTGCAAATCTAATCGTTGCGATCACCGCCTTACGAATCGGTTTCAATCCCGACGACGGTGATGTTGAGGCCGTCGTTCGCGATCTCAATGTTCCCATCATGTTCATCGCTGGAACAGCTGACCGGCGTATGCCGCCGGCTCTGGCGGAGCAGATGTTCAAGGAATCCCCGAATTCGCTGAAACAACTTCTGGTCATCCCCGGTGCCCGCCACGGCGAAGCGTTCGCGGCGGACCGGGAAACATATTTGAGTTCCGTCTACCGTTTTCTTGAGACCGTCCGCTATAATCCCGCTGCTTTGCATAAGGGAGGATCGTAAAACGGAAAATGGATACTGCAGCTAAGACAGCGCCCGCTGGACGGACTGCAGAACGTGTGCTTGACGGGTTGGCGACATTGGCTGCATTACTCGACCGCACGATCCACGACGTCAAAGCGCTGGATTCGGACTTCCAGGATCGGCTTCGGCGGACTGCTCAGGATGCGCAGACTTCCGGTCAGATGCAGGCCGCTGAAGATCTCGAAATTGCACTGTCGGATGCAAGAAAAAATCTCGAAGCGCAATTCGCAAAAACCCTCGGTGAGCTCTCGGCTGAATGGGAACAAGAACGCAACCGATTGCAAGGGGAGTTGAGCAAAATGGCGCAAGCCATGGCTCAATGGGAGACTGAGCGAGCCCGGCTGAACAGCGAACTGGAACGGCTGGGTCGTATTCAAGCGGCAACTCAGGCCGAGGCAGAAAGGGCCGTCCTGGCAGTAAAAGTAACCGCGACTGACGCCGCGAAAAGCAGGGCTGGGGGAGTATCCCTGAACAGTCAGGC
>DATFXZ010000317.1:0-9013 GCA_035315305.1 Terriglobia bacterium
GATGCCTAAAGGGTTCGAGTTTGCCGATTCCGAAGCCCGGTTCTGGATACCGCTTGCGTTCACCGCACAACAAAAGTCGGATGACTTCAGGCATAGCAACAGCTGGTACAACATCGGCCGGTTGAAGCCGGGCGCGACGATGGAGCAGGCTCAGGAGCAGGTCAACGCGATCAACGCCGCCAACTTTGAAAGATTTCCGCAGTTCAAACAACTCCTCGTCAACGCTGGCTTCCACACGAGAGTTGAACGCCTGCAGGATGTTTTGGTTCGAGGCGTTCGGCCGACTCTGTACCTGCTCTGGGGAGGCGCCGCCTTCGTCCTCCTGATCGGGGCCGTAAATCTCGCGAACGTCGCGCTCGCAAGATCGAACCTGCGAGCGAAGGAACTCACGACACGGCTTGCGATCGGCGCCGGCCGCGTGCAAGTTGCACGGCAATTGATCATCGAGAGTTTGTTGCTGTCGCTCACGGCGGGCGCCGTGGGAATCGGTGTCGGTTATGGAATATTGCGAGCTCTCGAAGTCATCGGTTTGGAACGAATCCCGCGCGCGCATGAAATTCACATGGATTTCACGGTCGTTGCGGCGGCTCTTGCTGTCGCAACAGCGGCGGGTTTGTTGATTGGGCTCGTACCGGCCGTCCACCTTTTCAAAGTGAACCTCAGCACTGCGCTTCGTGAAGACAGCCGAACCGGCACAAGCGGACGAAAGACGCAATCGCTCCGCCGCGTGCTTGTTGTAACTCAGGTGGCTTTTGCTTTCGTATTGCTGATCGGCTCAGGACTGCTGTTGGGCAGCTTTCGCAATCTGCTCGCCGTTGATCCGGGCTTCAAAACTGAAGGCATTATTACTGCCGCCATCGGAATGCCGCGAGTCCGTTATCCAGCGGATAAGGACGTCGTCCAGTTCACGGATCGTGTTCTGCGGACGGTTCGGGCCGTTCCCGGCGTGACCGCGGCCGGCGGGACAACCATCATTCCGCTAGGCGGCAATCACAACGATAGCGTAATCCTGGCCGAGGGCTATCAGATGCAGCCGGGAGAGTCGCTCGTGTCTCCTATGCAGGTTTCGGTAACGCCGGGATACTTCGAAACCATGGGTACGCTGCTGATCAAGGGCCGATACTTCGATCAGCGTGATAACGAGGCGAGTCCGGGCGTCATCATCGTCGACGAGCGGCTCGCACAGAAATTCTGGCCGGGCGCCGATCCAATTGGTAGGCGCATGTACAAGCCCTCGAATCCGAGAGATCTGCTGAAAATCGACGAAAAGACGCGGTGGTTGACCGTCGTCGGCGTTGTTCGTGAAGTTCAGTTCGAAGACCTGGCGGGAAGGTCAACCACTGTCGGGGCGTATTATTTCGCGGCCGCCCAGCCTCCACCGCCGCCGCAAGGCGCTCCACGCGGGTTGGCGCTCGCAATCAAAACATCTGGAGACCCGGCCGCTGTCCTGCGCGAGGTCCGGGCTGAGCTCAACAAGCTTGATCCGGCAATGCCGCTAGCCGACGTCCGGACAATGCAGGAACGTGTGGCCTTGTCACTCATGTCGCGGCGTGCAGCAATGCTGCTGGCGATTTCGTTCGGAGTGATTTCGCTGTTTCTTTCGGCGGTGGGTATGTATGGAGTTCTCGCATACCTCGTGACGCAACGCTCGCGTGAGATCAGCATTCGGATCGCGCTGGGAAGTACGCCTCGTGGCGTCTTCCGGCTGGTTCTGCGTGAGGGTCTGTGTCTAGTCGGAATCGGCTTCATCCTTGGCCTGGCCGGTACGGCGGCGCTGCGGCGCGTCCTCGAAGGTCAACTTTACGGCCTCGGCGCAATGGACCCGAGAGTGATGGCCATCGTGATGGTCGTGCTTGGGATCATCGCGCTGGCTGCGTGTTCGCTGCCGGCTCGACGCGCCACGCGCTTGGATCCGGTGACAGTGCTGACGGAGCCGTAAAACACTGCATCGTCGGCTGAGCGTAAACAAAAGACGACTACTCAAGATTGATCGAGCTTCGCAATCAAAGCATCATCGCCGAAAACCCGACCTGTTGCTTTCCAAATGGAAGTGTGCCATCCTCCCTTTTGGTATCCCAATGGAGATATGAAAGACACAGACATTCGACAAGGCACGCTGGCCCTAATGGTGCTCAAGACCCTGGAACTCCTTGGCCCCTTGCACGGCTACGCGATCGCCAGGCGAATCGAGCAGATCAGTGGGGACCTGCTTACCGTGAATCAGGGGACTTTGTACCCTGTGCTGCTCAAATTGATGCAAGAAGGTTCCATCAAAGCCGAATGGGGAGCCTCCGAGAATAACCGCAAGGCGCGCTTTTACTCCCTCACGCGGCAGGGCCGCAAGCAACTGCAGGCGGAAGCGCGGAGCTGGGAACAAACCGCTTCGATCATGGAGCGCTTCTTTGCCGTGAAAGCGCAAGACCTCAAATGAAAACTCTACGGCGACTCTTCCACCGATTGCTTTCCTGGACGACTGCTGCTCAGGACGAGGCTGTCCTTCAGGCAGAAATCGAACAACACATCGCCATGCAGACGGCAGACAATCTACGATCCGGCCTCTCTCCGGAGGAAGCCCGGCGTCAGGCACTGCTCAAATTCGGCAACGTGGAAGCGATGAAGGAAAGCTTTCGAGACCAGAAAGGACTGCCGGCAATGGAAACGCTCGTCACCGACATTCGCCTCGCGTTCCGCCGCCTGCGAAGGGCTCCCGCGTTCACCGCTGCCGTGATCCTTACGCTTGCGCTCGGTATCGGCGCGAACACCGCCATCTTTGGCGTCATCGATAGCATCTTGCTGCGACCGCTCCCGTATCCCCACGCCGAAGAACTCGTCGGCGTCTGGCAAAGCGCGCCTGGCATACCCGCGCTTCCTCCCAACCTCGCGTGTTCGCCCTCTATGTATTTCACCTATCGCGAGGAAAACCGCACTTTCCAGCAGGTCGGATTGTGGCAGTCCGACGGCGCCAGCGTCACCGGGATTGCCGAGCCCGAACTGCCACGCGCGCTCATTGTCACCTATGGAGTATTAGATGCGCTCGGCGTGCCACCGCTACTCGGCCGTTGGTTCTCGCAAGCCGACGATACGCCAGGCGCGCCCGAAACGTTGATCCTCACCTACGGCTACTGGCAGCGCCGCTTTGCGGGCGATCAAACCATTGTCGGCCGCTCGTTAACCGTTAATGGAAAACCTCATATTGTGATTGGAGTGATGCCCGAGGATTTCCAATTTCAGCATGACCCGGAGCTGATTCTTCCGCGGATGCTCGAACGTGACAAACTCTATCTCGGAGAATTCAGCCACAATGGCATCGCTCGCCTGAAACCCGGCGTTACCTTGGAGCAGGCCAATGCCGATCAGGCTCGCATGTTGGGAATCTGGCTGAACGCCTGGCCCGCGCCGCCAGGACTGGACATCTCGCTGTTTCGCAATGCTCGCCTCAGCCCCAAAATTCAGCCACTGAGTCAGGAAATCGTCGGAGATGTCGGCGCGACGCTTTGGGTGATCATGGGAACTCTTAGCCTGGTTCTCTTGATCGTCTGCGCGAACGTGGCCAACTTGCTCCTCGTGCGAGCGGAGGGGCGCCATCAGGAACTTGCCATCCGGGCCGCTCTCGGCGCGGGTTGGGGACGGATCGCTCGCGAAATGCTTGTTGAGAGCGTCACACTCGGAATCCTTGGCGGAGTGTTTGGCCTCGCTCTCGCTTACCTGGCATTGCGGATCCTGGTCGCGGGAGGTCCTGCGACGTTGCCGCGCCTCGGTGAAATTGCGATCGACCCTACGGTGTTCGCATTCGCGCTGGGCATATCGTTGTTCTCCGGCCTGCTGTTCGGGGTAATCCCGATTCTGAAGTACGCAGGGCCTCGCATCGCCACCTCGCTCCGCGGCATTGGCCGGACGTTCAGCCAGGACCGCGCTCGTCACCGGGCGCGAAACACTCTCGTCGTGATTCAGACAGCGCTCGCGGTGGTCCTCTTAATCGGGTCCGGTCTGATGATCCGTACCTTTCAATATCTGCGGAACGTTCAAGCGGGCTTCTCGCATCCGGAAGAAGTCCAGATCCTGCACTCCATAATCCCAGAATCTGTTGTCGGCCAGCCCGAACGTGTCATGCGGCTGCACCATGAGATTCTGAACAGACTCGCCACGCTTCCCGGCGTCACCTCGGTCGGCTTTGCGGATTCCGCACCACTGGAAACGTTCTTGGGTGGCAGCAACGTACTCTATGCGGAGGACAAAACGTTCTCGAGCCCACCGCTTGCGCGAATGCGTAAAATCGCGCCCGGATTCTTCAAAACGATGGGGACGTCTCTTATCGCCGGACGCGATCTGACGTGGACCGACCTCTATAACGGACGCAGCGTTGCCATGGTTTCCGAAAATCTTGCCCGGGAGTGGTGGGGCAGTCCCGCGGCCGCCCTGGGCAAGCGGATTCGTGAAAACCCGAAGGACCCCTGGCGTGAGATCGTAGGCGTCGTGGCCGATGTCTATGACAAGGGTGTGAACGCGCCACCTCCGAAGTTTGCTTACTGGCCCGCTTTCATGAACCAATACGCGTGGAATGGCGGGCGCCCGGTTGTCGTGAGAACCGGCATGTACGCCATTCGCTCCAACCGTACCGCGACCGAAAGCCTGCTGACGGAAGCTCGAGAGGTGATCTGGTCCGTCAACGGCAGGCAGCCCGTGTTCCTGGAGACCACGCTGAAGGATCTCTATGATCAGTCCATGGCGCGAACCTCGTTTACGCTTGTTCTGCTGGCCATCGCCGGCGGCATGTCCTTAGTGCTGGGCATCGTCGGCATTTATGGTGTGATCGCTTATACCGTTGCGCAGCGGACACGCGAGATCGGCATTCGCACGGCGCTGGGCGAGCAGCCGGAGAGAATAGCGAAGCTGTTCGTGCGCCACGGGCTGTTTCTAGCTGGGATCGGAACGGTTCTGGGGCTGGGGGCTGCCGCGGCGCTCACGCGTCTGATGACGTCCTTGCTGTTTGGCGTTACCACTCTCGACCCAATGACATACGTGACAGTTTCGACCCTGCTAATCTTCGCCGCCGCGTTGGCAAGCTATCTTCCCTCCCGAAGGGCGACAGCCATTGATCCGGTCGAAGCGCTACGGGCGGAATGAGTGAGTCACTTTGGTGCGATTCCGAAATGAGAGTCGGCCCGTCTGGACTGATACGCTTTGACACCGATCCAAGTTTCGGATGCTTCTTGTGCCAATCAGTTTCCCCGCTCATAGGCATCAGCGAGCGACACCCTGCCCTCGACGTTGATGGACACGACTCCGAGTCCTTTCGCAATGCGGGCCGCGCGTTCCGGCGTGCGTGAGCCCAAAATCACTTCGTGTTCACATGCGGCAAAGAGTTTGGCCAGCCGCACCGCCATGCGACCAGTTCCCAATATGCCAATCGTGTTTTTCTTACTATCTCCTCGTGGTTTAATATTTTCCGAATTGCTTCGCAAGCACATCGAGCATAGAGCACAAGTACGGTTCGTTATTTATCCGAGCGTCTGGCATTCTTGATAGGGCGCCCTATACTAAGCAGCTGACTTGCTCGATGATCCCAAACCCTTTGCTGAGCGTCTGCCGGGAAAGGAAGATGCATGGATATTCTCTCCGAGGTTTTGAGAGTCATTAAGCTCGAAGGGGCGATCTTCTACAACGGCGAGTATTCTGCGCCGTGGAGCTTCAGGGTGCCGCCTTCTCGTGTTCTCCTGCCGTATTTCGCACACCGTGGGGGCCACGTCATCTTCTACCACCTCCTCACGGAGGGAGAGTGCGTCGCCGGATTAGACGACGGGCAAAAGGTTGCCGTTTCCGCAGGCGAGGTGGTCATCTTCCCGCATGGGGACGCACACATTATGAGTAACGGACCAGGGGCCAACACGGTCGACTACGAGGGCTATCTGCACCGAATTCTAGGGCAAGGTCTCACGTCGGCACGCCTTGGCGGCGGAGGCGAAGTTACGAGGTTTGTTTGCGGATACATGGCCTGCGATTCCCAACTCAGTGGCGTGTTGCTGGCGGGGTTGCCACCGATCCTGAAAGTACCGATTCGCGATGACGCTGCCGGGCAGTGGTTAGAAAGCTCGATTCGCTTCTCTGTAGGCGAGAAACGCGCTGACGGAGCCGGCTGTGAGATCGTGCTCTCGAAGCTGTCTGAAGTGTTGTTTGTAGAAGCCATACGGCGCTATCTCGGAAACGCACCGTCAGAACAAACAGGCTGGCTGGCTGCAGCGCGTGATCCGGAGATCGGAAGGACGCTGGCCCTGCTGCACCGGAACCCCGCCGAGCCGTGGACTCTCGCAACTCTTGCCCGGGAAGTGGGTATCTCTCGTTCCGTTTTGGCAGACCGCTTTCGCCACTACATGGGAGAACCTCCCATGTCATATCTCACCCGCTGGCGGTTGCAACTCGGAGCGCGCATGCTGAAATCGAGCAGCCGCAGCGTCGCGGATATTGCAGCGGAGGTTGGATATGAATCCGAGCCGGCATTCAACCGCGCCTTCAAGCGCGAATTCGAAGTTCCGCCCGCGCGTTATCGCAACAACTCCCGGACCGGCTCACTACCCGACTCGAAGTTGGCGCAAGAACCTCAAAGCTACCCTGAAGAGTTTTCAACATGAGTCATGCTGGTTTCCAAGCCGGTTCGGATCGGCCTTCACGAACTTCGATTCTTGTGGCAGCAAGCCGGGCCTTCGGTTCCCGTGAACAGGATTCCACAGTACGAAATCCGGATTGGATGGCGGAGCGAGTAATCGGTCCTGCCGAACTTGATTTGATCCTCGATCATCCGATAGTGGATGCGCTCAAAGAAGACTACGATCAGGCCCGGCAAAGAATCGAAGTGGCAGGTTCTTCAAATCTCATGCTGATCCGCACTCGTTTTATCGACGAATGCCTTGAACGAGCCGTACGTGACGGAATTCGGCAGTTGATCATTCTGGGCGCCGGATTTGATACGCGCGCCTATCGGTTCGAAACTCTGCTCAAGAAAATCAGGATCATTGAAGTCGATTCCGAATCCACACAGAAAGTCAAAAAGCAGCGGGTAATTGCAATACTCGGAAGCCTCCCTGCGCATGTGACGTACGCGGCCATCGACTTCAAACAGCAAGACCTGATCGATGTGCTCCGAACCGCCGGATATGATCCAGCTCAAAAAACGTTCTTCGTCTGGGAAGGCGTCAGTATGTATCTCTCGGAGGAAACCGTTCGAAGGACCCTGAATCTCCTCGCCCGGCACTCCGCTGCAGGCAGTTCACTCGTGATGGATTATGCGGGCCGCGCATTCATCGACATTCTTGAAAAGCAGCCGAATCATCCGCAGCACAAGTACACAACAGGATGGGGAGAGCCCTGGGTTTTTGGCGTACCCGACCGGGGTGACGAGAAGTTCTTCGCCGAATGTGGTTTTCAAACGCGGCAGGTGCTTAGTTGCTTCGGCCCTGCAGTTTCGAAAAAGTATCTAACCCGCAAGGACGGTACGCGGCTCGATCGCGGAGGACGCGGAAGTTTGAGAATGTTTGTAAGAATGCTTCCAATGATATTGACGCTGATTATGCACAAAAGCAGGGGATACGCTCTTGCCGAGCTTGTCGTACCCGGCCCAACTACGAAACCGTTATGACGTGCGGGTGGCACTCACTCGCTGGAGCTCACTAACCCAATCGGCATCGCGCCGGCAGCTTTCGCGGCATCGATTACGTTCGTCACGGTCTCGAATGCCAGGGAACCGTATGCCTGAACGAAAACAGTGCGGTCGGCACGACGCCTGAAGATTTGCTGCAAGCGGGATGAAACGGTACGCAACGTGATCCTTTCTCCATTTAGTCGAAGCACACCGGTACGGTCTAGACTTAGCAGAGTCGCGTTGGGAGGAACGAATGTTTGACGCGTCGCAGCTGGCCCTGATTGCACGATGCCGACGCGTTCGATACCCGCAGCCTTTGTGACTTCAAAAACTCGAACCACATCCCTGAATGCGACTGCCGGCGCAGTAACGATTACAGCAGCATCCACTTTCCTTGTGGTCGAAGCCTGCCTAATGCGATCTGCCAATGCGGAAAACTCAACAGGGTCCTGCTGTAAGCGAATCGTGCCGTTCTCGTCGACATTAATAATGAGTGCGTCTGGGGGAATCTCCTGCTGTGCCATGCTTGCGTGAAGCCTCGCCGGTTGGGACGCAAGCACTACCAAAATCGACAAATGCGTTAGTAGTTTCATAGGAGGTGTAGACACCTCGGCTGATCGTTTGTTCCCTAAAGTGCCTCCGATTTGTACAGCGGTCGAGTCGGTATCGCGGAATCTACACTCACCTACGCGCCTGACGACCGCGTCTATCCGGTGTTACGTTGTTTCTATGGACCCACTGTATCGACGGGCGATCATGCAGGGTGTATTGGGAACGATTTTATTCATTGCGCTCATCTTTTGGCCTGCAGGCACGTTCCATTATTGGCAGGGTTGGCTCTTCTTGGCTGTCTTTAGTGCCTCTACCATCGGTTTCACGATCTATCTTGCGCTTTATGATAAGCCGCTCCTGGAGCGGCGGCTCGCGGCTGGGCCGCAGCACGAGAAAGAGCGATCGCAAAAGATAATTGTATCTTTGATATTCGTTGCGTTTTTTGCGCTGATTGTTTTGCCCGCGCTCGATCATCGCTATGGCTGGTCGCCGGTACCGCCAAGCGTCACAATCGCTGGCGATGTACTCATCGTACTTTCATTTCTCTTCATCTTTTGGGTTATCAAGGTAAATAGCTACGCCGCATCAAACATCAGAGTAGAGAAAGGCCAAACGGTGATAGACACCGGTCCCTATGCGTATGTGCGCCACCCGATGTATGCCGGCGCTATCTGGCTGTTTATCGCAATCCCACTCGCACTGGGAGCGTGGTGGTGGACCCTGCTCACCATTCCGTGTTTTCCCGTCCTCGTCTGGCGCCTCCTCGACGAGGAGAAGATCCTGCGCAGAGATCTTCGGGGGTACACGGAATATAGCCAAAGGGTGCGT
>DATFXZ010000318.1:0-10609 GCA_035315305.1 Terriglobia bacterium
TGCGGAAGACTGTCAGCAGACCGCCATTATTCTCAGCCATCTTGGAACGGTGTATCAGAAGACACGAAGGTATGCGCGCGCGGAAAAATTCTTCAAGCAAACGCTCACGCTGTCTGAACGATGTGTGCAGTGGTATATCCAAGTAGCGCTTAACAACCTCGGGATACTTTATGGTGAGACCGGCAGGCTGAAACAGGCAATCCCACTGCTTGAGCGCTCGCTGACATTGCTGGAGAAACAGCCCAAAACGGGCGAAACGCCGCTTCTGCTCGCGCAGTCTCTGACCAGCCTTGCTGCAATACACCAGGCTCGACGAAACTATCCTTTTGCTGAACGACTTCTTCTTCGCGCAATCCCAGCTCTGGAAGAGTCGCTCGAGGGCGGTTATCGAGGATTGGCGAGAGGATTCCTGTCCCTTGCACTAGAACAATCCGCACAGGTGCACTATCTACAAGGCAAAGTGGATCAATCCGAACACGAAATTCAACGCGCCAAGGACCTCGAGATCATGCGGGGTATACGAAGTCCCAGACTGTCGAAATTATCGTTTGAGTTAGCGGAAGTGTTAACCGCAAAAGGTAACTATGATGATGCAAAGATCCAATACGAACGAGCTCTTCAAGAAGGTGAGAAAGATACTGCGATGACCGCGACCATCATGGAGCGCTTTTCGAGCCTTCTGCGCATCATGAAAGCGGATAGTCAAGCAGCGGAAATAGAATTCCGTGCAAAAAAGATCCGCGCGGCTCTCGCCTATACGACGTCGGTCAAATGAATGGACCTTCAAAGTAACCTTTCCGGCAGAGCGCAGTTTCTACATCCGATGGCCGGTTTCAAGTACGCTTTGCGGTCGATCCGGAAGAGTCCATTGGTAATGGCGATCGCCATCATTTCGTTGGCGCTCGGTGTCGGAGCCAATACGGCAATTTTCAGTCTGCTCGACCAGTTGTTACTACGGCTGCTGCCAGTCGATAATCCGCAGCAACTGGTCCAGTTGGCAACGCGAGGACCACTGTTCGGTTCCAGTTGGGGTGAGGACCGCCTTTCCTATCCGATGTATCGCGATATTCGCGACAGGAATGGAGTGTTCTCTGGTGTTCTTGCGTATTACGCCACGCCGGTCAGCCTCGGCTATGGCGGGCGCACGGAGCGGATCCGGAGCGAATTGGTGACGGGTGACTACTTTCAGGTGCTGGGAGTGCATGCCGCGCTTGGCCGCACGTTCACTCCTGAAGACAATGTGCGCGTGGGCGCGGAACCGATTGCCATCTTGACGTACGACTTTTGGACCTCGCGGTTCGGGCGAGATCGAAACATTGTGGGTGCGACCATACATTTGAATGGTCACCCTATGACCGTCATTGGTGTTAGCGCTCCGGATTTTCGAGGTATGGAGATCGGCGATGCGACCCAAATCTTTGTTCCCATCCTGATGCAGAGCCAAATGAACCCCGTGATGGGTGAGTTTTCGAATCTCGAGAATCGTCGAAGCCAATGGGTTGGCGTCTTCGCACGGCTGAAGCCTGGCGTCAGCATTGAGCAAGCGCAGTCATCACTCGCACCAATTTACAAGGAGATCATTGATCTGGAAGTTCAGGCGCCGGAGTTCGCAAGGGTACCCCGGTTAGCTCGCCAGCAATTTCTTACATCGCGCATGGAGGTATTCGGAGGTTCCACGGGCCGTTCCGGACTGCGCGGCCGTTTCAGCAAACCGCTGTACGTCCTCATGGCCATAAGCGGCACGGTACTCCTGATTGCATGCGCAAATATCGCGGGACTTCTCATCGCGCGCGGCACAGCACGGCGAAAAGAGATTGCCGTGAGACTTGCTCTCGGCGCGAGCAGGAAACAGGTTGTGGGAGAGTTAATGATCGAGAGTCTAATGATATCCGCGGCGGCTGCGACTCTCGGCCTTGGTCTCGGTGTTTGGCTTGATCGCACGCTACTCCAATTTCTTCCTACTGATGATGCGCAAGTCACGATTACGGCCGCTCTGGATAGCAGGGTACTTCTGTTCTCGGTAGTCGTTGCATTCGTCACCGCATTCATTTTCGGTCTTGCGCCGGCCCTGCAATCCACGCGGCCTAATCTTTCTGAAACGCTAAGGAACGAGGCAAGGAGCATTTTCGGTGGGCGGGGTCATACGCGGATTCGAAAGAGTTTGGTTGTTCTGCAGGTCAGTCTGTCGCTGCTGCTCTTGATTGCATCGAGTCTGTTCGTTCGGAGCCTCGCGAATCTGCACCAACTCGAGCCGGGGTTTCGAACCGACCGGGTGCTTGCGTTCTCGATTGACCCAACACTTAACGGATACGATCGGCAGCGCACTGCTATTTTCTATCTCGAAATGCTGGATCGACTGAGAGCCTTGCCTGGTGTGGAAGCGGCTGGACAAGCTCTCATGCGGGTGCTCGATGGAGGCGCGTGGAGAAATATTCTCAGGGTAGAAGGCTATACCCCGCAGCAGGGGGAGAGAGTCGTTGCACATTTCAACGCGGTAAGCGCCGGGTACTTCGACACACTGCAAATTCGTTTGATTGCCGGCCGGGACTTCAATAGCAGAGATACAAGAGATGGGCCAAGGGTGTGCATTGTTAATCAGGCGTTCGTCCGGCAATATTTTCGCGATGGGCTCGCAGTTGGGCGCCATATCGGAGTGGGTCCGGATCTCAGCGCGAGGCCCGACGTCGAAATCGTCGGTGTCGTAGGCGATGCCAAGTACGAAAACCTGCGGGACGCGGCTCCGCGCCAGGTCTATATTCCGTTTTCCCAAAATCTCGCTAATACGGGTGCTGTGGTCTACGTCCGCACTACGGAAGAACCGGCCGCTTTCTTCGGAACGGTACGATCGACGCTTAACGAGATGGATTCAGCTCTGCCTGTTTATGGAATGCGCACGCTCGAGGACCAGGTCGATCGAAGTCTTTTAACGGAGCGCATGATCGCGATCCTTGCCGCTGCGTTTGGGACTTTGGCGACGCTGCTTGCGATGGTCGGGCTCTATGGAGTGATGTCATTTACTGTCGCACGGCGTGCCCGAGAGATCGGCATCCGCATGGCCTTAGGCGCACAGTCGAACAACGTCTTGCGCATGATGATGCGTGAGGTTGCGATTCTCATGCTCGGCGGGATAGCTATCGCGCTGCCGGCATATATTGCCGTCGCCCGCTACATACGATCGCAACTCTACGGTATCGAACCAAACGATCTTCTGAACATTGCCGCTGTATCCGTGTTTCTGTTCGCGATTGGCTTCATCGCCGGCTATATCCCCTCGCGACGCGCGCTTCGCGTCGATCCGATCCGGAGTCTGAGGTATGAGTAACGAGGGATGTCACCACAAAGGCACAGAGACACAAAGCGGCCTCGCCGCCTCTAGTAGAATTACCGCATGCATGACGTGATCGTCATTGGCGGCGGTGTCATTGGCTTGTCCATCGCCCGGGAACTCGCGGGCCGGAAGTCCGTGCTGCTCCTGGATCGCGGCTCGACGGGCCAGGGAACTTCTCGAGCTGCAGCAGGCATGCTGTCGCCTTTGAGTGAGGCCGATGATCAAGGACCGTTCTTCCAGCTGTCGCGCGCAAGCCACGCGATGTACGACCGATTTGTCGAAGACCTGCAGTCGGAGACGGGATTGGACGTGGGTTATTCGACTGAGGGATTACTCTGCCTGGCCTCATCTGAGGAAGCCGCTAAAACGCTCCATTGCCGATACGAGTGGCAGAGAAGTGCGGGGTTCGACTTAAAGCTTCTATCTGAAGATGACGTTCGTCAGATGGAGCCGCTGATCACCGTTTCCATTCGTGCAGCAGTTTTTATTCCAGGTGAGCGATCCGTCACGCCACGGCGACTGGTGAACGCGCTACGCGAAGCCTGTTGCAACCGAGGGGTCGAAATTCGGACGGGTTTGCAGGTTGAAAGCATCGCGAAGAATCAAGTCTGCGCGGGGCACTTGACGCTCGAGGCTCAAACCATCGTGATTGCATCCGGCGTGTGGAGCGCGGGGCTGGCAGGGCTGAATCCGCAAATACCTGTTTATCCGAGGAAAGGACAGATCTTGTCCCTTGGAATGCCGGAAGGCGCGTTTCGGCGGATGATCCGATGGGGAAGTTCATATTTTGTGCCGCGGAACACGGGTGAGCTGGTAGTGGGCGCTACAAACGAAGATGTCGGATTTGATCTGTCGAATACTCCGGCCGGCCTCGGCCGCCTCTTGATGGATGCTCAAGAGATTTCGTCGCATGTCGGAAGCTATCCGATATTGGAAACTTGGACTGGCCTGCGGCCGGCGACGCCGGATGGGCTTCCGATTCTGGGCGAGAGCGCGATAGCCGGCGTGTACTACGCGACTGGGCATTACCGGAATGGAGTACTGTTGGCGCCGATCACCGCTGCAATAGTTTCGGATCTGATCGAGGGTCGAAAACCAACGTTATCGATCCATGACTATAGGCCGTCTCGGTTCGGAGCCACTCCATTGCATCATGTATAATTTTCGACATCATGTCGCGGATTGCTGACAAAGTATACGGCGCAGAACGGCTCTCTTTCGAAGAAGGTGTCGAACTCTATCGCTCAAACGATATCATCGCGCTCGGCCGCCTCGCGAACCACGTGCGCGAGCGACTCAATGGGAATGTCACTTACTACAATGTCAACCGCCACATCAACTACACAAATGTCTGTGTGATTGATTGCCAGCTTTGCCAGGGCGCGTATGCTCGAAAGCCGGGCCAAGAGGGCGGCTACACAATGCAGCTCGAGCAGATTTTTCATTTTGCTGAGCAGGAATATTCCGATTCGCTCACAGAGTTTCACATCGTCGGCGGGTTGAACCCCGATCTGCCATTTGAGTATTACCTCGATGTGCTGCGCGGGCTGAAGAATCGGTTCCCGTCGGTTCACTTGAAAGCCTTCACGATGATCGAGTTGGATTTTTTCACGAAGATCACGCGAAAGCCGCTCGAATGGGTAATCGATCAGTTGCGTGACGCGGGGTTAGGAAGCTGTCCGGGTGGCGGAGCCGAGATATTTGCCGAGCGCGCCAGGCCGCTGATTGCGGGTCACAAAATCTCTGGAGCGCGATGGCTTGAAGTAGCGCGCACCGTTCACAAAATGGGTATCCGATCAAACGCGACGATGCTTTATGGGCACATCGAAACGCTGGAGGAACGCGTCGATCATCTGGTTCGGCTGCGAGAACTCCAGGATGAGACCGGCGGATTCAACTGTTTTATCCCGCTCGCTTTTCATCCGGAACACACTGTGTACTCGCACTTGCCTACGACTACCGGAATGGATGATCTGAAAACGATTGCCGTCTCGCGCCTCATGCTCGACAACTTTCCGCATATCAAAGCCTATTGGGTGACGTTGACGCCATCCCTCGCACAAGTCGCGTTGAGATTTGGCGCAGACGATCTGGATGGCACGATCGTCGAAGAGAGGATCATCCATGGAGCCGGCACGCCGACATCGCAAGGAATGACTCGAGCTCAGATCGAGAAGCTCATACGCGACGCCGGGCGAATTCCTGTGGAACGCGATACGCTCTACAATCCCGTCCAGAGAGTTTCTGAGCTTGTTTAATGCCCGGTTGTTGGCTCTGCTGAAGCGTTTGGCTCCAGCCGGGATCTACACGAAGTTAGATCCTTTCGAAGCATCCGTTGAGGCGTTCGTACGCGGTGTCGCGGCGGAGATCAAGCCGGGCGAACACGTACTTGATGCCGGTGCCGGTGAGTGCCGGTTCAAGCCATTTTTCCAGCACACGGATTACGTCGCCCTGGACTTCGCGCAAGGAGATCCGTCCTGGGACTACTCCCGGCTCGATGTTATCGGCCGGCTTGAGGAGTTGCCTTTTCCAAATGCTTCCTTCGATCACGTCCTGTCGGTTGTTGTTTTGGAACACACGCCGCAGCCTGCGCACGTAATTGAAGAGTTTCACAGAGTGCTGAAGCGTGGCGGCATGGTCCATCTCGTGGTTCCGCATATGTGGGAGGAACATCAGAAACCGTACGATTTCTTTCGATTCACATCCAGCGGTATTCGCTTTTTACTGCAGACAGCGGGAATTCGAGTCCGCAGAATCCATCCGGTTGGTGGGTTTTTCTGGCAACTTGGCCGGCGCCTTATGGGTGTACTGGCTTTTACGCAGAGCGGGTGGCGATGGGTGCTGTTCCCCATATTGGCGCCTGTTTTCGGTCTGATCCTGCCGTTGTGCTGTTATTATCTGGATACTCTGGATCAAGACCGTGCCTATACGCTTGGGTTTATCGCCGAAGGTTGGAAACAATAGTGAGCGGAAAACTCCAGAATCGGTTGAGTATCGCAGCAAGCTATTTCCGTCATAAGACGCTCCTCAAAGGCGGACCGATCGAAATCACGCTCGAAAGCACGGCGAAGTGCAATCTCTATTGCCCGATGTGTCCACGCCACATCTATACCTTCGATAACGAGAATATGGATCTGGAGCTGTACAGGAAGATCGTCCAGGACTGCAAGGACTACGTTGAGTTCATCTGGCCATATGGCATCGGCGAGCCGATGATCCACCCGAATATCTTCGAGATGATTCGCATCACTCGAGACGCCGGGATTCGGACCGGAATGTCCACGAACGCTACCCTGCTGGACGACTCCCGCTCAGACTTGCTGCTGGATTCAGGTCTCGATTATGTGATTCTCGCATTCGATGGTGCTACGAAAGAGACCTATGAGAAATATCGGATCGGAGCCACGTATGAGAAGACGCGCGAGAACATTCTGAATCTACTGTCGAAGAAGCTGGCGCGGAAGTCGCCGATGTATGTCGTAATGCAGATGGTTCTGCTGAAAGATAATGCGCACGAGATTCAGGCGTATCGAAAACTCTGGTCGATTCCTGGCGTAGATGAAGTCCGTTTCAAGCGTGATGAAATCCAAATCGAGGGTTCGAAGATACCCGATGTCGAGTTCCAGACGCAGCGACGGAACCCCTGTCATCTCCTTTGGCGCGGACCTTTGTATGTGAGATACGACGGGCTCGCTTATCCGTGCTGTTACATGTACGACGAGCCGCCCGTCGGAGATTTAAAGAAGCAGTCGGTTATGGAGGTCTGGAATTCGGAAACGATGATCAAGCTCCGGGAAGCGCACATCAAAGGGGACCTCTCGGCTTATCCCATTTGCCAAACCTGCCAAGCGGCTCGTCCCTCACGTGCCGCCTTTTATGGCAGTGTGGCCTTCAACAGTCTCACTGTCAGAAAAGCCGTCCCTGCCATGGAGAAGCTCGCCAGGTTTTACAACATCGCCGTCTTCGAAAGGTAATTCGGGGACGGTTGCCTTAACTAATTCCGGAACGGTTGCCTAATTACCGAAATAGGGGATCAACTGGCCCATCCTCATCTGTATCCCGACCGTCGGAGCCAGCCGCCTTCGGACGAGGACCTCGCTTTTTGGGTAACAGGTTTCGCCCAATTTGCGTGCCAATCCGAACTAAGAACTCCTTCGGACCCAGGGGACGTCCACTCTGCGAGTGGCGCCGAATGATTTCGTTCTCCGCGTCATTGAAATCGAGACGCAGCCACTCGGACCAGTTTGGGATTTGCCCGACAATTGGACAATCACCAGAGAGAAGAAGGTCATCGCGTAGACCGCAGTGGGCTGGTGCGCTGGACCATAGATAGTCCTCGGCGCGTCTCACGATTCCCGCGCGTACAGGGTTGAGCTCAATGTAGCGAATAGCGTTCTGGCAATATGGTTCGTCCATTGGAAAGGATTTGAAGCGGCCCTGCCATGCGTGGCCGACCAATCCGTGTTTGCTATTGAGATAGGCTGTATAGTCGCCATGTGCCACTTTCATCGTTTTGTGTAACGAATGTTCACCTTCCGGTACCGCGACGTGATGGACATGATTGTCCATCAAAGCGTATGTCCAGATGAACGTCCGATATTTTTTGCATGCATCATGCATTAACCGCAGGTAAACCAAACGATCCGAATCATCGAAAAAGATGTTCTGTTTTCGGTTTCCTCTGTGAAGAACGTGGTGAGGACAACCTGGTACGACAATGCGTGGAAAGGCCAAAGGAATGATCCTCGGAAGTGGGCAGGGCAGCAGCAACGTACAACGAAGACAGCAGCCAATCAAGCGGGATAATTCTGGAACGGTTGCGTAAATCCCATAATTCGGCTTCCCGAATTAAGGCATTTACGCAACCGTTCCAGAATTATCCTGAATTACCAAAGTGGAGTTCGAGCTGCATGAAGGCCATGCCTTCTGGAACGACGGCAAGCGAAATGAAGTCCGGGCCGAGAAACTCGCGGAGATCATCGACCGTTTCATGATCAACTTTATCGATACGCAAGGACAAACGGTGCATGGCGCCTTCAGTGGTCAGTTCGCACTCCAAGGCGCGTACCCTCTTGATAAGGTAGTGAAGTTTTTCCAGAAAAGTCGTGTACGCCATCCGCTCGGGTCGGACACGCGCAATAGCCTCTCGCGGGAGCCAGCACCGCTTGTCGTTCGCGTAGAGGACCTTGAAATTGCTGCGCTTTATCTCAATAACCAGCCCGAGTTCCTCTGGAAGCTCGAGCTGGTCGTGATAGTACTTTGATCGGCAGTAGACGAAATCACCGACGCGTATCGGACTCGACTTCACCCGCGGTTGGAGGTCATTTGCACTGCGCACACGAATTCCGGAATCGATGCCAAATCGATATGTGCGTTGGGACCGCAAGCTGAGCAAGCAGGATCGCGTCGAATCTTGAATTGCTTGAACGTCATCTCGAGAGCGTCGTATGTGAGGAGTCGTCCCGATAACGTGGTCCCAAGATTCAGCAAAAGTTTGATGGCTTCCGTGGCTTGAATCAAACCGATCACACCCGGTAATACGCCGAGCACCCCGGCTTCGTCGCAACTGGGCGCCAAATCAGGTGGAGTGGCTGTGGCGTACAAGCACCGGAAGCAGGGCCCTTGGTATGGAATAAATGTGGAAGCCTGGCCCTCAAATCGGAAAATACTTCCGTAGGCGACCGGTTTCTTCAACATCACAGCCGCGTCGTTCACCATATAAGCGGTAGTGAAATTATCGGAGCCGCTGACGATCACATCGTAATCACTGAAAATGTCGAGAACGTTGGAAGCGTCTAAATGCAAATTGTGCGTTCGGACCTTCACGTTGGGATTGACTTCAAACAGCGTCCGCCGTGCGGAATCGACCTTTGGTGTCCCTACTGATGAGGTCCAGTGCAGAATCTGGCGCTGAAGATTGGATTCATCGACAACGTCGTAATCTACCAACCCGATCGTTCCCACTCCCGATGCCGCGAGATAAACGCCTGCCGGTGATCCCAAACCACCGGCGCCGACCAAGAGGACTTTGCTCTTCAGTAGCTTTAGCTGACCTTGTTCACCGACCTCTGGAATTCTCAGATGCCGGCTGTACCGCGCCATTTGGTCTTTCCCAACCTTTTCCGGCGTCACAAACGGCATTCCATTGTTCTTCCACTCATTGAAACCGCCGCGCATCGAATACACATCGGAGTATCCAAGATCCTGGAGCGTCTTGGCGGCAAGCGCGGAACGAACACCGCCGGCGCAGTAGATGACAATTGGTTGACTCTTGTCCGCCAATACCTTGTCAGCCTTTACTTCCAGAAACCCACGAGGGAGGAAAATGGCTTTGTCGAGGTGGCCCTGTTGCCACTCGTCATCCTCGCGGACGTCGAGGAGAGTAAAGCCATTCTCAGGATTGAATTTATCCTGAACGTCGTGAACGGTTATTTCTCGAATCTGGCTCTTTGCCTGCCGGAGAATCTCTTTAAAGTCGCTCATCGTTACCCTTACTCTAGTAAGTTAGTCAGGTTTGTAAATATACGCGAACTAGGCCGGACTGTCGACTACCAGCGCGGGCGGCATCAAAAATCGGGGACAAGGGGTCAGACCCAAATCTGATGGGTACCGAGGGGTCTGACCCCTTGTCCCCGATTTTTGATACCGCCCTGTCACCAGCGCGAATCGCCTTCAATTCTCAGGTTATCAAGTGTGGTCTGCAATTGCTGCTGGAGGTCGCGGAGGTGCGCCTCAGAGGCATCTGCCGGTACCCAAATTGGCGCTGCTTGCAATACAAGGGCTCGAGTGAAAGGCAAGGGAATCTGGAATTCGTCCCAGCTCTTCAACTGGATCTTGTGCTTCATTGAAATATGAAAGCAAAAGATCGCTGCGCCCGTTTTCAGGGCGAGGAGGATTGGACCCTGTTTAGCGACGTATTTCGGCCCGCGGGGTCCGTCAATTGTGAAAGCGCAATCCCGGCCTTGACGGATTTCGCGAGCCATTTCTGCTAACGCACGAAAGCCGCCGCGCGAGCTCGATCCGCGGGGCGCGAGGTATCCGAATCGCTTGATGCATTCAGCGATAACGTCTCCGTCCCGATTCAAGCTGGTCATGACGGCGATACCGCGCCGCCTCCAGTAGTACGTGGCCGGGAAGATGCGCCCGTGCCAGAACGTGAATATGGCGCGATGTCCGGAGCGATAGATTTCTTCCAGGTAGGAGTCACCTTCGGATTGCCAACGTATCGTGCGTCCGACGATGCTGATGACGATGTATCCGACCCAACCGATTAACCAGGGC
>DATFXZ010000319.1:0-4299 GCA_035315305.1 Terriglobia bacterium
CACGCCTGAGGAACAGGCGGCTTTTGTAGGGGAATTGCCGGAGGTCTTCGTGCCAATCGCGGGCGGGTGGGGTCGCATGGGGATGACGCACATCGTGCTGGGAAAAGCGAGCGAGGACGTGCTTCGCGGTGCTCTCCAGACTGCATGGCGGCTGCGACTGAATGCGAACGCTCGAACCAAGAACAGGCGTACGCAGAGAGCCAGAAAACGCTAGCATCTTGCATTAGAGCACTCAGGGTTCGTGATAACTCGATCATCTTTGGAAATGCTACGCCACTCTAAAAGGCCTACCACCCATATCTAATCATCTTGACAGGTCGATTATCTAGTGGAGTATACTGCCGCGCATGCCGAGACATCATTCACCGCTGCAAAGCGAAATGCCTCAGGGAACTCTCGATATGTTGATTCTTCAAACGCTCGCACCGGGTCCTGCTCACGGTCACACGATTGCGCATGCGATCGAGCGAGGTTCAGAAGAGGTCCTCCAAATCGAACATGGATCGCTCTACCCTGCGCTCCATCGGCTCGAAGATCGTGGCTGGATCGCGTCGTTCTGGGGAACTTCGGAGAACAACCGCAAAGCGAAATACTACCGATTGACACCGGCCGGCCGAAAACAACTCGTCGCGCAGACGAAACGTTGGGCGCAGGTGGTTCGAGCGATCGGGCGCATTCTGAAGCCAATCACGGAGTAAACACATGGGCTGGCGGCGATTCTTGCGGAGAGCGCAGTGGGATCGAGAACGCGCGGAAGAACTCCAGTCATACCTGCAGATAGAAACCGACGAAAACATTGCGAGGGGAATGACGGTCGAGGAGGCTCGCCGGGCCGCACAACGAAAGTTGGGCAACACACTCCGCATTCGAGAGGAGATCTATCAGATGAATACGATCGCTTTCTTGGATTCAGTCGGACTTAATCTCCGATACGCGCTTCGCGGAATGCGGAGGCGGCTCGCGTTTACTCTGGCTGCAGTTCTGACACTCGCGCTGGGAATCGGGGCCAATACGGCGATCTTCAGTGTCGTTTATGGAGTGCTGATCAAACCGCTGCCGTATCCGAACGCCGACGAACTGGTAGGCCTCTGGCACACAGCGCCTGGTTTGCAGGCGGACGAGATCAACGCTTCGCCCAGCATGTATTTCACCTACCGCGATGAGAACCGAACATTTCAAAACATCGGATTGTGGAGCGCGGGCGGGCAAAGCGTCACTGGACTGGGCGAGCCGGAGCAGGCCCGAACACTATGGGTTACGTACGGAACACTTCAGGCCTTGGGTGTCGAGCCGATACTGGGACGCTGGTTTTCCGAAGCAGACGACACGCCCGGATCACCCGGCCCGGATCCCGTGATCTTGAGCTACGGATATTGGCAGCGCCGATTCGGTGGTGAGAACACCATCATTGGCCGCAAACTGACGATCGACGCGCGCCCGTCGGAAGTCGTCGGTGTAATGCCTGCACGATTCAGATTCCTGGATCTGGATCCGCAACCCGATTTGATCCTTACTCAACGTTTCAATCGCAGCCGCGTTGTTCTCGGCACGGGCGGTTTCCGAGGCATCGCGCGCCTCAAGTCTGGACTGACGCCGGCTGAAGCAAACGCCGACATCCAACGGATGCTGCCGATCTGGCTCAATGCCTGGCCTACGCCCGCCGGCGCGGGACGCCAGCTGTTTCAGAGTTGGAAGATCGGACCGGCTGTTCGCCCGTTGAAGGATGAAGTGGTGGGGAGTGTCACCGAGATGCTGTGGGTGCTGATGGGAACAATCGGCATCGTCTTGCTGATCGCATGCGCGAACATCGGCAACCTGATGCTGGTTAGCGCGGATGGACGTCGGCAAGAGTTTGCAGTACGCGCAGCGCTCGGCGCCGGGCGCTCGCGGATCGCCGAAGAGCTACTGGTAGAGAGTCTGGCACTCGGCGCCATGGGAGGCGTGCTAGGCATCGCTCTCGCTTCTGCAGGACTGAAACTTCTGCTAGCGCTCGGTCCGACCAACCTGCCGCGGCTGCAGGAAATTTCGATCGATCCGATCGTGTTGGCCTTCGCTGCAGCCGCTTCCCTGTTTTCGAGTCTGCTGTTTGGTTCCATTCCGGTACTGAAGAACACATTCCGCATCGGCACGCCTCTAAGTAGCGGAGCGCGCGGAGCTACTACAAGCCGAGAGCGGCACAGAGCGCGAAACACGCTGGTTGTGGTGCAAGTTGCGTTGGCGCTCGTTTTACTTGTAAGTGCCGGATTGCTGATCCGAACGTTCCTGTCGCTGCATAGCATCAATCCCGGCTTTGTTCGCCCTGGCGAGATTCAAACTGCGCGAATATGGGTTCCTGCTTCACAAGCACGCGAACCGGAGCGCTATACACGGATGCAGCACGACATCCTGGACAAGATCGCCGCTATTCCTGGCGTCAGTGCCGTCGCCATCTCCGGCTCTGTCCCTATGGATGGGCGTGTGGTTTCAGCGCCCATATCGATCGAACAGCGGCCATATGCCTACGCTCAAATGCCGCCTAATCGCAGACACAAGTTTGTCTCGCCTGGTTACTTTCAAACAATGGGGACACGAGTGATTGCCGGACGCGATATCACTTGGGCGGATATTGAAACGGGTGGAAAGGTTGCCCTGATCTCAGAGAGTGTCGCTCGTGAGCTGTGGGGAGGACCAACCGCAGCGATTGGAAACCGCATCGGGGATCCGGCGGCCACTCGCTTATGGCGGGAAGTCATCGGGGTCGTAGAAGACGTTCACGACGACGGGCCGCATCAGACGGCACCGCCGACGGTGTATTGGCCGTTGATGATGGAAAACTTCTTTGGCGCTTCTAAATTTGGCACACCCGCAATTGCCTTCGTGATCAGAAGCGAGCGTGCCGGCACGGAAAGCCTTTTGAGCGACGTGCGGCAAGCGGTTTGGTCCATCAACGCGAACCTCCCGGTGTTCCTGGTCAGCACAATGAAAGAACTGTACGATCGCTCCTTGGCGCGCACCTCTTTCGCGCTGGTAATGCTGGCAATCGCTGCGGCTCTCGCTCTCGGTCTCGGACTCATCGGTATTTACGGAGTCATATCGTATGTCGTCTCTCAGCAGGCACGAGAGATCGGAATCCGACTGGCTCTCGGCGCCGAACCTGTACGACTGAAGCGGATGTTCCTGCGGCACGGCCTGACGCTTGCCGTCACCGGAGTACTCGCCGGCCTTGCGATAGCGCTCGCATTGATGCGGTTCATGTCCTCGCTGTTGTTCGGCATCGGCCCGTTGGATGCAACGACCTACATCGCAGTGCTTGCCATACTCCTCACAGCAGGAGGCCTTGCCAGCTACATGCCGGCACGTCGCGCTTCGGCGGTCGACCCGGTTCAGACCCTGAAAGCGGAATAATGCGGCGCTGAGTTCGTCACGATCAAGAACGCTCCTTGATATAATCCTGTCCATAATTTCATGGAGCTCTCCATGCGCGCAGATCAGGTTGAAGCTTCTTGGGATTCGGCCAAAAACAAATGGTTGCTTCGAATCCGCATAGGCGAGGAAGTTATCCGACGCTATTGCGACATTCCGAAAAATGCGGAAGAAGAAACCCTGAAATCGGTTGCCAAGCAAACTTTACAGGATGAAGGTTACGAACCCGATCCCAAGGAACTGAAGATACTCGGTTGATTGAAACGAGTTTTGAGTTATGAGTTTTGAGTTATGAGTTTTGAGTTCTAGTTAGTTGCCAACTCAAAACTCATAAAATCGAAACTCCATAACTCAAAACAGGTTCGCGACGATTTTCTGGTGCACTTCTTCAATAAGTGGTGTGCCGTCGATGCGTACTACTTTACCGTCTGCCTGCATCGCCTGAATCATAGGCATAGTCTCGGAGTAAAACGATTGGAGACGAGTTCGGATGGCTGCAGGCATATCGTCGGGGCGCCTTACAGGACGACCGCCGCACTTGGCGCATTTTTCCATCGTGCCTTCAGTGTAGACTGCACCGCAGTTTTCGCACGTTACTCGCCTGGTGAGGCGTTTAACGGCTTCCTCGTCCGGCAGTTCGATGAAGACTACTTGATAGTTTCCCCTCCCGGTTTCCAGCCAAAAATTCTTGAACAACTCGTATTGGTTCAAGTTTCGAGGGTAGCCGTCGAGAATTAATCCTCGATCGTCCGGCACCGCCGCGACCTTTTCTTTAATCACTTTCGAAATCAACTCTGGTGGAACTAAGCGCCCTTCCACATTAACCGTCTGATGAACTGTCCTTCCCAACTCACTGTCTTCTTGTGCGATCTCTCGCAGCAGATCACCTGCACCAAA
>DATFXZ010000320.1:0-3350 GCA_035315305.1 Terriglobia bacterium
GCGATCTGCTCGTCCCAGTCGAACTTGGTCGGCGGCTGAAGTTTCTTTTTGTAGCGCTCTGCTTCGGACATTTTTGACGTCACCCAAAATTGCAGCGATCCCTTTTTGCCGTTGTACGTGCGTTCGACTGTCGCAGGAACCATGCCGAGCCCAAGCAGTTTGTCCAGCTCGTATGCCGCGACTTCCGTTTTCCAACTGTCTTGAAATTCCAACTCCATACCACGGTCGAGCTGCTTCACCTTTGCATATTCATCAATCGTTTTGAATACTCCGTACTGTGTCACACCATCGAGTTCCAATGCAGCTTTTTCCGGAAGAGTCACCCCCTGCCCGATGTCTTTAACATTCATGAACTTTGCGTGGCTCAGGAAATCCTCGATAGCCTGTCCTTGGAAGATTTGCCCCGTCTGCGCATAGATTTCGATGTGTGCGATGCTCACTAGAATCAAGAACGTCGCACCAAACGCGAAAACCGTTCCTCGGTCTTTCATACGCGTCTCCCCAGTTGTCGTTGCTGATACTGAGGCGGATCGTAAGGTCTTAAAAAGGGGATGTCAACGTTGCGAGCTGCGAAATTTCCCGAAATTGGCCCACTCTAGCGTCGCTTCATCCGATTCAGCGTTCGCTTTGGGACTTTCGCCTCGCGCAGGTGATCGAGGTTGTAAAAAATGCCAAATGCCGCCGCGACTCCGATTGCGCCGGAAGCGATAGCTGAGGTCGTGTTCGTGGAGAGGGAGCCGACGAGTATATAAAGCGCGACGATGAAAACGATAAGTGAGGCGCCGGCAAGAATCATACGGTAAGCGAGAGTTTCGCGAAACGGAATGACCGCGTCCTTCTTTTTGATTCGCATCCGGCCCATGCGGATATTATAAGAAGGAAATTCGGCGTCAGGCGTCTTTAATTCCGGAGCAATCGGGGGACAGACATCGAAATTCGTCTTTTGATTTCGTTGTCTGTCCCCGAATCATCCTCGATTGCTCCGGAATTAAAGACGCCTGACCCCGAATTTCCAGCCTAATGGGTCTCCAAGAATACAAGAGGAAACGCCGATTCAATGAAACACCGGAGCCGCCGGGCGAGATTCGAAAACAGCGCGGCAACGGTTTCGTCATTCAAAAACATCATGCAACGCGGCTGCATTACGACTTCCGACTCGAAATGGAAGGCGTGCTGCGTTCCTGGGCGATTCCCAAAGGACCCAGTTTCAATCCTGACGACAAGCGGCTTGCCGTCCTGACGGAGGATCATCCGATTGATTACGGCGCGTTCGAAGGCGTCATTCCAAAAGGGAATTACGGGGCCGGTAGCGTCATTATCTGGGACAACGGTTCCTATGACATGGTCGATCCGCGTACGCCGGAAGAAGGATGGCGGAAGGGTAAGCTCCACTTTGTCCTCAACGGAAAGAAGCTCAAAGGCGAATGGGTTCTGGTTCGCGGGAGCCGCGACCCCAAACAGTGGATCTTCTTCAAAGTTCGCGACGATTATGCGACGCCGAATGTCGACATTACCACGGATCGGCCGGAGTCCATCGTCTCCGGCAGACTAGTTGATGCCATCAGCGAAGATACGCGCACGAAACAGTGGGTCACCCCGATCGAGCGCGAGCTCGAACAATATGGCATGAAGGCGAAGGGCAAGTCGGCGCTCCCGACCATTACGCAGCCGATGCTCGCCACTCTGTCGGAACACCCGTTTGACAACGACGAGTGGCTGTTTGAGCTAAAGCTGGACGGGATCCGCGCTATCGCCATGAAAAATGGTGCCAAGCTGGATCTGTGGACGCGAAACGCAAAGGCTCTGACTCACCGATTCCCGACGCTGGCCAACGCTTTTGATACTCTGCCCGTCGACACTGTAGTGCTGGATGGCGAAATCGTCGCGTTGGATGAAAATGGACAAGCGCATTTTCAACTCATTCAACCCCGCATTCACCTCTCGCGCGCTAAAGACATAGCAGCTGCGGATGCGCAGATTCCCGTCTATTTCTATGCTTTCGATCTGTTGTACATCAACGGCTATAACCTCATGAAATTCCCGCTCGTCCAGCGTAAGGCAGTGCTGCGGAAATTGATCGACGATAATAATGGCTGGATACGCTACGCCGATCACGTCGAGGGAATGGGTAAGCAATTCTTCAATGCGATTGAGAAGCGCGGCCTCGAAGGCATGGTCGCAAAGCTGAAGAAGAGCGAGTATCAACAGACGCGCTCGCGATATTGGGTAAAGATCAAAACGCAGCATACCGATCGTTTCGTGGTGGGCGGCTTTACTCCTCCCGAGGGCTCGCGAAAACACTTCGGCGCATTACTCCTCGGTTTGTACAGCAATGGAGACTTGATCTACGTCGGTAGAGCCGGCGGCGGTTTTGATGACCGCGCCCTTGTCGATACGAATAAACAAGTGCAGCCGCTCGTAACGAAGAAGTGCCCGTTCAAGGAAGTGCCCGCAGAGCTCAGGAGGTCCACATGGGTGCAGCCGCGACTCGTCTGTGAAGTGAGATTCAATGAGTGGACATCCGACAAAAAGCTCCGTGCGCCGGTTTTCCAGGGATTTCGCGACGATGTTAATCCCGAGCAGTGTCGTTTGGAGGACAGCCTGCCGGAAAAAGCGGCGGCTTCCTCCTCCCGTTCTTCCCGGAGTCTCGTTCACCAGATCGACTTCACCAATCTTGACAAAGTCTTCTGGCCGGAAGATGGCTACACAAAAGGCGACCTGATCGACTATTACGACCGAGTGTCGGCTTACCTGATCCCTCATTTGTTAGATCGGCCGCTCGTTTTTGAGCGTTTTCCAAATGGGATTCATGGTGAGTCCTTCTATCAGAAGGACGCGCCGGATCACACGCCCGGCTGGATCCGCACGCAAGCAATCTGGTCCGAGGATGTCGAACGCCACATCCGTTATTTCATCGGTGCCGATCGCGAGCAGTTGTTGTACATCGCCAATTCCGGAAATATTCAACAGAACCCTTGGATGTCGCGCGTTCAGCATCTCGACAATCCGGATTATCTAGTATTTGATCTGGATCCTGTCGAGGCTCCTTTCGCTACGGTGCAGCAGGTGGCTGTGGTTCTGAAGGCCATATTGGATGAACTTGGCCTTCGCGGATATCCGAAGACTTCCGGCGCATCAGGTATTCATGTCCACCTGCCGGTCCTGGAGAACACATTCACGTATGAAGACGTGCGAGTATTCGCCGGAGCGATCGCCTCGATTGTTGTGCAGCGCCTTCCGGAATATGCGACGATCGAGCGAATCGTGAGACGAAGAAAGCCGCACGAGGTCTATGTCGACTACCTTCAGAATATCCGCGGAAAGACGGTGGCTAGTGTCTATTCACCCCG
>DATFXZ010000321.1:0-8731 GCA_035315305.1 Terriglobia bacterium
CAGAATACGTTTTCCCCAAGTCATCATCCTCTCCTCGTCGCTTTCTCAAAAAACTTTTTCTTCACCTGTGCACCGCCGCTACCCAAATCGCAGCTCCCATACTTTTCCCGTTGCACATCGGTAGAAATCCGCACGATCGGACTAACGAACGATGCTTCGGGCTGGAAGTTTCCCGATGCGACATAAAGTAGTTCTAAATGGACTTCGTTGAAGGCGTGGCAGTGGAAGTGGTCAAGTGAGAGCCCAGATACCACGAACAGTGGATTCTCGCGTAGCGGTTACCTAAAGTGCGCGAGTCCTGCTCTCAGTTGGCCTGTAACCGCGAAATCGTAGATTGAAGCGCTTCTGATGCTGAGAAATTCACTTTACGGGATACCGACGATACGTCCACTGATCTCATTTTCTCGTGTCTAACACTCTGGGCATGAGCCGGGGCCAGCTTCATTCCAGCACGGCCTGATAGGTGAGAACCTGGAGATCTTTCTCAGGTAGATCGAAGCCAACCATGTACTGGCTTAGGAAAAGGCCGATCATCTGTTCCTGTGGATCGATCCAGTAGTAAGTCTTCGCAGCCCCAGCCCAGCCGAATTCGCCGACAGAGCCAGGCATTCCAGACTCCGCAACATTCATCAGCACACGCGAGCCCAACCCAAATCCGTAGCCGGGAAATGTAATCTGGCCGATATCGTACGGGATGAGCGCTGCAGGTAGATGATTCATGTGCATGAAGTCCACGGTCTTGGGCGAAAAAATCCGCACGCCGTCTACCGTCCCGCGATTGAGTAACATTTGAGCGAAGCGCATGTAATCGGATGCCGTAGAAAAAAGCCCGTAGCCGCCACGTGCAAAATTGCGCGTATTGCTCGAAGGATTCGTGCTTTCGACGTCAAGGCGTTCGTTTTGTCCCTTCTGCCATGCTTCCATGATTTGGCTCAATGTACTTACAGCGATGTCGGGATGCCCGTACATCGCAGCGATCCGGTGACGCTTGTCGCGCGAGACGGCAAAACCTGTGTCGGTCATTCCAAGCGGGGCGAAGAATCGCTCCTGTAGGAAATCCTGAAGCGGTTTTTCGGAGATGACCTCAATCAGATGACCGAGCACATCAATGGACATGCTGTAGTTCCATTTCGTTCCCGGCTGGTGCACAAGTGGAAGACGGGCCAACTCTGCGATTACAGATTCCAGCGGCTGATCGGGATTACTCATCACTTTCGCCTGCCGATACATTTCGCAAACGGGCGAGTCTTCGAGGAACGTGTACGTCAGGCCTGCGGTATGCGTAAACAAGTCACGAACGAGGATAGGACGGACGAGATCCACTTCTGCCGAACCGGTCAGCACGCGGACTTTGCCGAACTGCGGAAGAAACTTCGCGAGCGGATCCAACAACTGGAATCGACCTTCTTCATACAGCGTCATTAATGCCGTACACACGACCGGTTTCGTCATTGAATAGATGCGGAAGATTGTATCCGCCGCAAGCGGGATTCCGTTTTCTCGATCTTGCCATCCCACTTGCTCGAAATGAATCACGCGGCCATGTCGCGCGAGCATGGTCGTAATACCCGCGAAACCGCGTTGGTCGACGTACGATTGCATGACAGGTCTAATTCTTGCGAGACGCTCAGAGCTGCATCCCACCGATTCAGCGGCTTGCACAGTACGCGTCATGTTCACCTCGTTTGCCGGCGCGACTATACCATCACGGGCTTTTCAAAGGTTCAGGAATATTGAAGCACGAACACAATTTCCGATGCGGCTCCAAACGTGCGAGCGCGTATTGATACTTCGCTCGACATCGATAATCCATTTTCGCCTGGCGGCCCGCGGCCAGGCTGCAAGATCACGTGATTGAGTCGGATCAGTAACCCGCACTCGTCTACCGATTAGTAATCGTTTCGGGCACTCGTCAACCTCAGTCGGCGAATAACCGCGAAACCGTAGATTGGCGTCGCGCCGCCGGAGCATGAATTCACGAGTCCGACTACACGCTAAACTGACTGAATTCGTAAACACTGTGGCGTGTATGGACAGCGACTCTCGTCGGCGCTTGGCTGAGCACAAAGCGCACTCACTAAAGACTGTTCGCGGCGAAACGATAGCTGAGCCCTTCGAGGAATCAGAATCAGGGCCTTGCGTGAAGTGCCGTCGGAGTCTGCTCGCGGTGCAGCTTCGCGTACAACCCATCCAGAGCCAGCAACTCGTCGTGAGTTCCGCGCTCCACCACGCATCCCTGATCGAGCACGAGGATCAAATCGGCATTTCGAATCGTCGACAGGCGGTGCGCAATGATGAGCGTCGTGCGTTCCTCGAGAATGATATCGAGCACCGCCTGGATGGCGGCCTCATTCGTCGGATCGAGAGAGCTCGTGGCTTCGTCAAGAACCAGAATTCGTGGATCTTTCAGGAGAGCCCGTGCAATGGACAACCTTTGGCGTTCGCCGCCGGAAAGCCGATGTCCACGGTCCCCAACAATGCATTGATAGCCGCCAGGCAGCGCCGTGATGGTCTCGTGAATCTGGGCCAGCCGTGCCGCGATTTCAACGTCGCTTTCCGTTGCGTCAGGCCGTCCATATCGCACATTGTCCAGTACGCTGGCGTGAAACAGATACGTCTCCTGCGACACCAAGCCAATGTGGGAGCGAAGGGATTTGAGCTGGACGTCCCGGAGATCGTGGCCGTCGATCAGTATCCGGCCGGAGGTTGGATCGTCGATGCGAAGCAACAAGCGTGTCAGCGTGCTCTTGCCGGCCCCTGAAGGTCCGACAATCCCCACACGCTTTCCGGGCAGGATCGAGAAGCAGATATCACGAATTACCGGCTGGTCTTCCGACATGAACAAAGACACGTGCTCGAAATCAATCCTGCCTTCAACTTGCGACAACGGCACAGCGTGAGGCGCGTCCACAACCTTGGGTTGGACATCGAGTACTCGGAAGACACGCTCAAAGTACGCGTAAGACGTCACCAGATCGACATGAATCCCCGCCAGCGAAGATGCGGGCGAATACAACTTCTTCAACGCCGCAACGAAAGCGACGAGAGTGCCAAGCGAGTCCTGCCGCCCCTGAATGATGAAGTACCCTCCGATCGCAAAGGCGAGCGCCGGCCCCGCGGCTTCGAACAGGCCTGTCACCGCCTGAAACCACCGTCCGGTGAGTGACTGCTTCAGGGACACGTCCACAAGCTCGGCGCACTTCGCCTTCAAGCGCCGCACTTCAAAGGCCTCTGCGCCAAACAGTCGGATCAGATAGGTTCCTGAGAGCGTCAGCGTCTCGCTGAGGATACCTGTTAGTTCCGCCAGTTTAGCCTGTGCCTGCCGGCGCAGCTTCTTCTTCATGCGCCCCATCTGCCGTGTCGGCAACACGAACAGTGGCAGCAGTACCAGCGATAGAAGAGCAAGGCGCCAGTCCAGATAGATAATCAGGACAACGATCGCCGAAAATCCGATCAGGTTTTCGAGCACGTTCACCAGAGTCGACGAAAGGACCGAGCCCACACCCTGAACGTCATTGAGAATCGAGGACAGGATCTCCCCCGGTTTCGCCGTGATGAAGTACTGCGCCGAGAGGCGGTGCAAGTGTTCGAAGAGCTGCAGGCGAAGGTCTGCCGTCACGTGTTCACTGATCCCGGTGGTGAGGTACCTTTCCCCCACATTCAGCAGATTGGCGATCAACGGACTGATGACCATGGCCGCACAGAGGAGCCACAACTCTCCCAGATCGCCTCGGCTCTGCCCAGACACGACCTTGCCCAGAAGGTCCACGACCGCCTTCATAAAAAGTGGCGGTAACACGCCGAGGCATGCTCCAACAGCGACCGTCAGAACAACCAGAGCAGACTGGCGGCGGTAGGGACGCAGATAGGAAAAAGTGCGTCTGAGCGTTGTCCGGTCAAGCCTCGGAAGGTCTTTGGGATCGATGTACGACTTCTTGGTGGATAAGACAGTCGACATTACCGCCCGAGAGTATCATCGGCGCTTTCTACGAGCTATCGCAAAGGCGACCGCAAGCGGATCTACGGTTTCGCGGTTTTCCGTTCACTGAAATTCGTGCGTGCCGGTTGTCTCGCTACTGAGCTAGTTTGAATTCGACGTCTATCGTTGTCAGGACCTCGACGGGCTCCCCGTTGAGCAGGGTTGGTTTGTATCGCCACTGCTTTACGGCCTCGACAGCTGCAGCAGTCAAATCTCTATCGATATTGTTGAGCGGCGTCAGGCCAAGCAGCACTCCGTCGGCGCCGATCAGACCCTGGAGATGCACTGTGCCTTCAATTCCCGCGTCCCGTGCGCCTGCAGGGTATAGGGGTTTTACCTGGCTGATAAGATTTGCGGCAGTAACATTTCCGCCCACGCGAATACGTTGTGGACCTCCCGGGAGAGGCTCTGGCTTGGGTTGACCGACTCCAATAACTGTCACCCGTTCGATGAGACTACCGACGGCTAGCGTTACGTTCTGCGTTACGGTCTTGCTGACCCCAACCTCAACGATGGTTCGAAAAGTCGTGAAACCGGGGACTTCCGCCTTCAATGAATACTGGCCGGGAGTCAGCGCTGCGAAGTTATACTTGCCGGTTTCCCCGCTGGTCGTGGTTTCAATCTCCGTTTCCGCGATTGTATTCGTCGTGAGAGTTCGGCTGGAAACGGATACCCTCACTCCTGGAATTACGGCCCCGGTGGCATCCGATATAGTTCCGGACAAACTGCCATCCGCGCGGCCCTGAACCATTGTGGCCTTGGAAGCTGCCTTTCTAATCGGAGGTTTCGCTGCGGGTTCAGCAGCTTTCACCGTTGAAACCACTGCAGGAACCGCAACGATTTCGGAAAGCACGTCCACGGGCTGAGTTCTCTGTTGGCCGCCGATAACGACTATTGGCGTCATCACTAACACAGCGACAAGCGCGCTTGTCAGCACTGCAATTCGGCCGGCCGGCTTACGGTTGATCGAAGTATTCAGCATGGCAATAAATCTCCTTTCGAGGTGTGGCGGCTTGGCCATGGAGAGTACAGGAGACCAAACCGAGTCGGAAGTCCTTAGCGAACGCGCTAGTTCCAGAAGGTGCGCGGCATAGTCGTTAGCATCGATACCTTGGTTTAATACGACATCATCGCAGGCATGCTCGCCTTGTGCGCGAAGATGACGGCACGCCCACCAAAACAGCGGGTTGAACCAATAGATGGTGCAAGAAAGTTCTGCGACGATCTGAATTAACCAGTCGAAACGTTTAATGTGCGCGAGTTCGTGAGTGAGCACAACGCGGACGCGATCTTGGGACCATGTCTCGGCCTGACGAGGAAGCAAAATGCACGGTCGGAAGCTGCCAAGTGTTCCGAGGATGCCGCGTTCACTCTGCAACATTCGCAGAGGCCTTCGGATCCCGAACGAAGTACGCAGTTCGGAAGCAATACTCTCCCAGCGTGGGTCCATAAAACATACTGAACGACGCTTTAACAGCATGATGTGCAGTGTCCGAACGAGCATGAAGATGCTCAGAATGAAGACACCCGCAATCCAAATGTCGGACGCAAGCGAGCTTTGCGCGGAAGACACAAGTCTTTGAACCGGACGCGCAGCCTGTTCCTTTACGTTACCGTCGACTTTCAACAACTGATTCGTTTCGCGCTGAACGCGCGCGAGAATCTCGGGCTTACCGTGCTCAGGTACAAATGGACCGACAAACGGAACTACAGTTGATGCAAACAGGGCGACGGTCAGGATGAGATGACGTAGAGCCGCCGATTGCCTGCGCAGAAGGTGAAAGACAACAAATGCGATAAGAAAGATTGCCGAGGACTGAAACATCGCCAAGATCACCGTCTTTCCCTCCTCGCCTTCGCAATCAAGTCCGCAAGGCGGTCCAGGTCTTCATTTGACAGTTTGGTTCCCTCGTTGCCAAGAAGAGTCGACAACATCTTCTCGGCCGAACCCTCGAAAAAAGTTTCCATCAGATGCTTTAACGCCGATTGCCGCACGCTGTGCCGTGGTGTAGTGGGTATGTATATATAACGCAGTCCGTGCTCTTCGTGCCGCACATGTCCTTTTGTTTCCAGTACTCGAAGCTGCGTGCGGACAGTGGAATAGTTCGGGGCTCCAGTCAGTTCTGCCATAACTTCGCTGACAGTGGCACGGCCGATCCTGTACAGGATGTCCATGATCTGACGCTCGCGACGGCTTAGGATCGAATGTAATGGTTGCGCCATGTTATGTTATTTTAATAACACTTTGGGTATAAAAATAACAGCTAAAACTTTACGCTCAACTGGCAAGAGCCATATTCCGAAGTCGTCACCGTCGATTACGTTGCGTCCGATTTTCTTTTCAGAATCTCTTTACGGTTACCTTGGCCTGAAGACCTTCGTAGCAGAAGTAGAACTCGTTGCCATCGGGGTCCCTGATGACCATGACCCGGTAGCCCCAGACTCGTTCCTTCACGTCCACGCCACGCCCTTCTAACTCGGCGCGCAGGGCGTCCACGACATCGTCGCCGTCGAGTGAGATGAACATCAGGCCCTTGCCCATCTTCTCGGGCGCTTCCGCCGTCAGAATGAGCTCTATGCCCGGGCGCGCGACCTGCGCTACCGACGCTTTTCCTCCTTCCGACTCGACGCGCCAGTTTTCGGTGAATCCGAACTGCTTTACGTAGAAATCGACGGACCTGTCAATGTCCGATACAAAAAGCACGGGGCGTGAATACCACTCGTTGCTCATGTTCTCCAACTCCGGGCTGAAGTGACTCCGAACGTTTTTTGTCAGTGTTGCAATCTCTACTCGTTATCATAAATGTCTCAGTCTGACAGAAGTGGCTTCCAGCACACACCCATAAGGAGGCTGAAGACATGACACGCGCGTTAGCAGCTATCGGGCTGGCTGCGCTCCTCTTCACAGCAGCAAGGGCACAGTCCACGTCTTCACAAACATTTGAAGTTGCGGATGTGCACGTGAGTCCAGGCGTTGCGAATCTGTTCTCGCGAACTATGTTTCGCGGTGGGCGCTACGAGATACATAACGCGAGCATCGTGGATCTGATCCGAATCGCCTACGGGATTGACGATCAGCTCTCGAAAGGCGACAAAGTGGTGGGCGGACCGAACTGGGTGGACTTCGATCGATTCGACGTGATAGCGAAAGCCGCACCCAACACGCCGCAAGACTCAATGAGAAGGATGCTGCAGGCGCTGCTTGCAGACCGTTTCAAACTCGTGGTTCACAATGAAACGAAGTCCATCCCGAGTTATGTCCTGACGATGGGAAAAGGCAAGCCAAAACTGAAGGAAGCCTCATCGCCGGACCAACCCGGATCGTGCCAGCGGCAGCCTCCGACGCAGATCACGACGGTTAATGGACAGATCTCAATTCCGCCGAATAGCGTTTCCTGCCACAACATGACGATGGGGGCGTTTGCGGAGCAAATACGCGGAATGGACCCGGTCTATTTCAGGAACGCTGTCGTCGATTCGACCGGGCTCAAAGGAGGTTGGGATTTCGACCTCAAATGGATCATGAGTGGAACGCTTGCGACAGGTGGTCCCGACGCCATGAGTGTCGTCGACTCAATCGACAAGCAACTCGGTCTGAAGCTGGAGGAACAGAAGATTCCCACCCCAGTGGTTGTCATCGATCAGGTGAATCGGAAACCGACGGACAATCCGCCGGACCTCGACGCAAAATTACCTGCCCTTCCACCGGCCGAGTTCGAAGTGGCCGATATCAAACCGACGGCACCCGGCTCGCGCCCACCCGGAGGAGTTTTCCTCGGATTTCTCCCCGGCGGCCGCGTCAGTCTGCCCGGTGTGCCATTGCGACTCGCCGTCAACTTGGCATGGAATCTCAATGGAGGCGATGACATTCAGGGGGCGCCGAAATGGCTCAACACGACCCAATACGACATCATCGCCAAGGCACCCGAAGCCTACGTGCCGGCACCCGGATACCCAGGCGGCGGGCCGGACGACCTTAGAGTGATGCTCCAAGCTCTGCTGAAGGAGCGTTTCAAAATGAAGGTCCACTTTGAAGACCAGCCTGTCACCGCATATTCATTGCTGGCGGCAAAACCGAAGCTGAAAAAAGCGGATCCCGCCAGCCGTATCGGCTGCAAAGGGGAAAACCTGCCGGCACCTGTGTCCACAGCCGGGTCCTTGCTATTGCCATCGCGCCAGGTCACATGTCAGAACATCACGATGGCCCAATTTGCCGATCTGCTCCAATTCATCGGCACACCCGCGTACATCCGCTATCCGGTTCTGGATGGTACTGGCCTTGATGGCACTTGGGACCTTACTTTTTACTTCAGCCTGATCCCTCCAGCACAGGTCGCAGGTGCGCGTGGCGCGTCGCCGGGCGGTCCCGGCGCTGATCCTGGAGCGTCCGATCCTGTCGGCGGTGTCTCACTCTTTGAGGCCATGGAAAAACAACTCGGACTCAAGCTGGAATCGCAGAAACGCTCTTATCCGGTTTTTGTCATCGATCACATGGAAGAAAAACCGACCGATAACTAGGGCGTGTTAACACAAGCCAAGTGCCTCGATGACGTCGCTATTGATCCGTAGTCGCTTCAGTGCGATGCCTGCTCCCGCCGTTGTTGCGCGTCGCGCAGCCACTGCGCCATCTTTTCGTCCTTCGCAGCCACAGCTGCCCAACCCTGGGCGGTGGCGCGCCAGCGAAAATCGCGGATCGTCATGTCGATGCCGCGGTCGATGAGGAATTGCATGGCTTCGTAATTTTTGTACCAG
>DATFXZ010000322.1:0-3513 GCA_035315305.1 Terriglobia bacterium
AATGACTGAGCAGGTTCTGAATATGCTAACTCCGCGGGAAGAACGCGTGATCAAAATGCGATTCGGCCTCGAAGACGGGACCGAGCGCACGCTGGAAGAAGTGGGCCGGGCCTTTGGGGTAACCCGCGAGCGTATCCGCCAGATTGAAGCCAAGGCACTGCGGAAACTGCGGCATCCTAGCCGCAGCCGCCAGCTACGAGCGTTTCTCGGCGACTCCCAGACAGATGACGAACGTTGGTTCGGTGGAAGGTAGTGGCGCCATAAACCAGCGAAAGCAAAATGACTGCGAGCCCTCTGGTCGACGCTAGATTGCGACGGTCATTCACAAGAAGGTTCGCGGGCCATTTGTTTCGACAGATAAAAATTTGTGGGTATTTTTGTGGGAGTGCACCTTTAAATGGGCTTGAATGGGTAAAGTCCAACCTCCATTCACGCATAGACAACCTAAACAGGTTAAGGCCCTTGCAAGTCGGTGAGTGCGCCGACCGGATCTGCTTCCAGGGTCTGCAAAGCTTTTTATGAATCGGCTCGAATCCGATCGGCGCCGCTTAGTTGATTTGGTACGTGGTGGGGCGCCAACGACGATAGATCTCTTGGCGAAAGGAAGGATTTCTGAGGTCAGCCGTCGCCAGAGAGAGGACTGCATCCGATCCTTTGCGATATCATCGTCCCAGAATGTCTCCCAGGCGGTGCAGAACTAATTCCACTTTGGCGTGCGGAACAAGAGGTTTGGAACTGGGAATCGGCGCGGGACGACCTTACGAACGGCAAGCTGAGAGAAAACAAATGGCGCAGGTTCAGATTTACGAAGGCGAGTCCATTGAAAGTGCATTGCGGCGATTTAAACGCAAGGTTTTGCAGGAAGATATCATCAAGGAAGTTAAGAAACATTCCTTTTATCTAAAGCCTGGAGAGAAGAAGCGAATCAAGCAGGCGATGGCCTGCAAGCGCGCACGCAAGAAAATCCGACGCCAACCATTGACTGAGGATCGGAAATAATCCGCCCTATCGTTCTTGAAAGACTCGTGGCTGTTGAGCAATGAGGAGACAGGGACGCACGAGGATCGAAGTCGAGTTGAGACCGGGTCTGGGTTCCAGAGTTCATTCGACGACGTCATCTTCACCAGCCAATGAAGCGGTATAGGTGTCTGCAGCCCGAGCAGGTCCAGCCGCCGGTTTTCGGGTCGGCCCTTCCGGTGTGTCATTTCATTTGTGATGCTGCACTTGACGCTTCGAGTCGGCTTGCTGCATATGAGTTTCGGTTCTGGTATGGTCCGCATAAATCCCTTCTCTTAGAAAAAGCATTAAATCTTACGAGGCTTCGTCCGGTCGCGTTGCTTATTTAATGAAAGCACGACTTCAGGTTTGGCCCAACGCATCGGTGTCCGGAAAGCTGAACACTCAATCGAACATCCGAATTTGCCTCAGATTTCCTTTTTCCTAAGGACAAAATGCCGCGCGCTTTGTCGCCACATAGGTCGCAGCATGATCGAGTGCTACTTCCTATCGAACCACGGAGCTTCTCGATGACCCCAACTATTTAGATGGACAAGCTCAGAGAGCGGTATTCTTTGCCGCCAACCGGCGCGTTGCAGTTCAGGGCCATCGGGAAATTCGCGGACGTAACCCACGCAAAGATAGGCAACTGGCACGACGTGATCGGGCAACCCTAGAATCGTAGATAGTTGCACCGGGTCCAAGATGCTGACGTGCGATCACAAGTAACGCACAAGTTCAGTCCGGATTCCAAAATGCCTTCGAGCTTGAGAGACATGAACAATTCTCGACGCGGACCCTCATAGAAATCGACGCAGCGATCGCGCTCCTGAACAAAGCTGGCCAAGACGCGTTGCCGAACGGCTTCATCTTCAATCAGTATGAAATCCCACGGCTGCATAAATCCGACGGAGCCGGCGTGATGAGCGGCCGAGAGGATTCGGACCAGAACGTCATGGGGTATTGGAGTGGATTCGAAATGACGCCGTACATCACGTCTCAACATGATGGCTTTGTAAACTGCTGCGCGCTCCTCTTCGTTAAAACGATTCATAATCACTAAACTCCAGCTATATGTTTCTACTTCTTGCTGCTTTGATTGATCGTATCGCGGCCTCGATTGTACGAACATAGCGATTACTGAGAGTATCGTCTGAGGTGCCAGTAAAAGCCGCCGATAAGGCGACAGTCCCGATAAGCCACACAATGGACGGCCGCGCGAGCATCGAATGAACATCAAAAGCGATCTCGGCATGAGGGAACTGACGATGCAGCTGATTTGCAGCGATGACGATCCAGACAATCATTGAGATGACAATCGTTATTAAAGCTGTCGCGATTCCGACAAAAACGCTTTTGATGTACAGCATCTAGGGAGCACTTTTGGTGTCGAGATTTACTGGAGAGCTTCGACTTTGGTGCTAAGACAATTGGCCGATTTTCGATTAATGTGTCATCGATTGATAGTGCTCAGCACTACATTGGAGCTGGATATGGCGAATCCTAAAGAATTACAGGAAGCTGCGGAGGCTATTCGGAATGTACGCCGCCTGCAGGCGGTTCAGCGGCACCGTCAATTAGAAGATCTGCTGCAGCGAGCTGAGGAATGGGCCAGAAAGGAATACTGCAAGGTCTCTGAAAAGAAAGATGACGAGCATGCCGCTAGTGCCAAAGGCCCCGATTCGAACTAGCTTCCCTCCGGCTGCGAGGACCCGGCATCTGAATATCCTTCGCCCAGGCCGGTCAGACCGCATACAGGCATCGCTTCAATTTCGACAGTGCCAAAGGTTTGCCCACGCATTGCGCAGCAGATCACACTAGCCTTCGCAATGTGTATTAATTATGTGTATTAATAAGGATGTGGTCCGGCGGATTCTCGCCGCCCACTACCATCCGTCCGGAGATGACAGCGGACCTTCCTGGCTCACGTTCATCGGTCACGCCAAAGATAGCCTGCATAGCGTTGATTTGTTCCGATACGAATCGGTGGCTTTGGGGACGCACTGGGTATTGGTCGTGATGGATCAATACGCAGGGGGCGCACACGGAGTTGGTTTGGCAACAGCCCCTCTAGGCCCTGGTACGATCTTTCGCCGAACCATCACTTCTGACGCTGGACTACTCCGAGCGAAGTGCTTGGACGGTGTTAATTCGCGCCGCACGCACCGCCGGCACTAACGACGCCAAAATCGCCGAAGCGACGATGACTGCTGCCGATCCTATCAACGGAAGCAACTCGGGGAGCTGGAGCGCTGAAACGTAATTTCCGGCGAGACGCGACAACGCCCAGCCCACAAGCCCGCCTGCCGCAATGCCGATCGCAGCGATCGTCACGCCGTCGAGCAGCACGCCCGCAAGAATGCGGCGAGGCGGGGCGCCGAGAGCGAGCCGGATTCCAAACTCACGCGTGCGCCAGCTCACCGAAAAAGCCAACACGCCGGCAACGCCGACCACGGAAATCACCAGGGCCAGGGCGGCGAATCCGCCGAACACGATGGCATTCACGCGGTTGTTCGC
>DATFXZ010000323.1:0-8074 GCA_035315305.1 Terriglobia bacterium
CAGGCGCTGCACCTTCTATGGGCAGTTTCGTGAAAGAGCTTCCGGAGTTCGGTTTCGTAGGGACGATCGGCTATGACATGGTTCAGCTCCAGCCATTCGGAAAACCACCTGGAGCTATTCGTTAATTTCAAAAAATCCACGACGCCGATTCGGCCGCCGGGCCAGAGTTCGGCGTGTGCGCAGGCAAGGGCAAGTTTCCAGTCAGGAATCATGGAGAGTGAATACGAGAAGAGCACAACGTCGGTTCTGCCTCTCGTGATGGGCTCCTTACCATATTCGATATCGATCAGCCGAACGTTTTTCCAACCACGAGACCGGATGCGTTCCTCAGCTTTTTCCAACATCGTCGGGGAACAGTCCACTCCAATCAGTTCGCCTGAGCCGCGGAGGCGCTCTTGGATCGCGTCGAAATTTTTGCCGGCGCCACACCCGATATCGAGAATGCGCTCGCCTGGGCGAATGTCGATATGCCCAATAAGGGTTTCCCTGCCATAAACAAACATCCAACGCGTAGCGTCGGAAAAATCGGTTTGAGCGTTGTAGTAATTCGTCATCCTCTGCCGATGACTGGAGGCGCTGCGAAGGTGGCGTAATTTCACGATCTCACCTATCGCCAATGCAGATTGCATCCATGTAAACGACGAGTGAATATTTTCGCCGCGCACAAGGGTTAGCTGCCCCATTTTCAGTTTTGTCATCTTCGTGTGATCGCCCTGTTATTTCGCCCGCGTATTTGATCTCCTTCCATCAATCAATCGACAGAATTCTTGAGAAGAATCGAGGGCACAGCCCATGCAGCATCTCCTGGTTGCTTCCAAGCTATCAGCAAGACGACGTGCCGCCCAGCGGCGCTTTGATCTTTTCTCTATGGCGATCGTCCGATGACGGCAGGCATTCGGTCCGCGTGCAGTTTGTCGCTCAAACCCTCGATCAGATGCATGAAGCAATTAGGCTCTCGCTTTCGAACCCGCCTCCAATTGCCAACGTGTTCGTGCCCGGCTGCAGTACAGCTCAGGAAGGATTTTCCTGTGAATGGCGGGACTTTCATCGTGCTGTTCAGGCTGCGATCGATCCTGCATTTGTGTATTGATCCAGTGCCGAAAAATTGACGGCTCGTTCACGACGCCTTAACAAGGATCGACAATGCTGGTGTCATGGAGGCGGCGTAATGAATCAGAGATTTTCCGACAGTCGCTTGCAGAGTGAAAGGCCGGTATGGTGCGATCATTGCCGGATACGTATCGCTCCTTACGAAGACGTGAGGCTTGTTTCGTCACGTGCATTCCACAAGCACTGTTTCCGCAAAGCTGAGGTAACGGAATCGGCGGAACGGAATTCGGATCAACCTGCGTTGGATATCGCTATCGCATAGCGTGTCTTCAAAGCCGGTTTTGATCGCGAAATCCGGTCTGCTCTGTCGTTCTCGTGTTCTATCAACTCATCTGGTTAAGCCGCTTCATTTACCATGGCCGAAGCATGGTCACCAGCTCGGAAATCTCAATTCGCCTCGAGCGGGATCGCATCTGAAAAAGAGAATTAGCGCCTTTTGTGTGCCTTTTTTTGTGGCTACTCTTCTTGCTTCACCAGCTGTTTGCGTATCGCCTTTAACTGAGCGAGGCGGCTTGCGCTCGGCTTCGGGTAATGGAGATCCAACCCACGAAATGCATCGAGCACGGCCTGAGAGACGATGAGCCGTCCGTTTTCCTTGCCGTCAGCGGGTACGATGTACCACGGCGCATGACGAGTGCTTGTCGCGCTAAGACATTCCTCATAGGCCGTCATGTATTCTCCCCAGAGATCTCTCTCCCGCATGTCGGCTTCGTTGAATTTCCAGTTCTTTTCCGGATCATCGATGCGGCTGATAAATCGCTTCCGCTGTTCTTCTTTGGAGATATGGAGGAAGAACTTCAGGACTTTCGTTCCGTTCCTGTGGAGATGGTCTTCGAAATCGAGTATCGATTGATAGCGTTCTTTCCAGATGGCCTTTTCGTTCAGAAGCTTGGGAGGGATGCCCTGGTTTCGCAAGATTTCCGGATGGACACGGACAATGAGCACCTCTTCGTAATAAGACCGATTGAAGACGCCGATTCTGCCGCGTTCCGGGAGGCACATTGTGGTCCGCCAGAGAAAATCATGATCCAATTCCGTTGCACTAGGATGTTTGAAGCTGAAGACCTGGCAGCCTTGAGGATTGATTCCCGACATGACGTGGCGAATGACACCGTCTTTTCCCGCGGCATCCATAGCCTGGAAGATGAGCAGTAGCGCGTAGCTGTCGGCAGCATAGAACAGCTGTTGCAGGGAACTGAGTTTTTCCACGTGGTCCTGGAGCAATTGCCGATACTGTTGGTTCGATTCGTAGAAATGTTCGACTCGGGTCGGCCATTTCTTGAGCCGCACCTTGTCTCCTTCATTCACCCGGAAGCGCTCGGAATCGATTTTCATTCTGATCTCCTGATTCAATCTCGTTAGGTAATAGCAGAACTTTCACGCCTTCACAGAACATTCTTCGCTGGTTCATTCTTCATTCACACATCTGCACCAGACTTCGGCGGGGACCACACCTAAGGGGAGCGAAACGAATGCCTAAAGCTATATCTACGAATATCCGCCCATGGTTTGTGCTTGTTGCAACTGTGAGTCTGATTCTACTTTCCGGCAAAGTCCTCTTGGGTCAGACGTCAACAGCCGTCCTGACAGGAACGATTCGGGATTCCAGCGGCGCGATTCTGCCTGGAGTTACTGTCACAAGCACCAGCACCGCACGTAATACTTCGCAATCTACCGTAAGCAATGACGCGGGCAGCTACGCGTTTCCTGCGATACAGCCGGGCACATATTCGCTCACGGCAGAATTGCCGGGATTTAAGAAATTCCTTCGCGAAGGAATCGTCCTTCAGGTGACTCAAGTCATTCGGCTGGATATAGAAATGGAATTAGGTGCCATCAGTGAATCAGTTGAGGTTTCCGAGTCCGTTCCAATGGTCGAGACAGAGACGTCATCGCGCGGATCGGTCATCGACGAGAAGAAGATCGTCGAGCTCCCTCTCAATGGCCGCGATTACAATCAGCTCGCGCTGCTTTCGCCCGGTGTCCTGCCTGGCACGCCTCGACTCGCTTCTGTGAATTTCAAAGGCGCGATCAATGCAAACGGGAACCGCGTGTTTAACAACGTGTTCCTCCTCGATGGTGTGGACAACATCTCATACGCGAGTTCCTTCCGAGGCGAGAACGTCCAGGTAATTCAGCCTTCGGTGGAAGCCCTTCAGGAATTCAAGATCCAGACCAACGCATATTCGGCCGAGTTCGGCCGTAGCTCGGGAGCCGTAGTCAATGCAGCGATCAAATCCGGTACCAACCGCATTCGGGGAAGCGTGTACGAATTCCTGCGCAACGATGCTCTCGACGCAAACAATTTCTTCTCGAACGCATTTGGAGCGCCGAAGCCTGTTCGAAAGCGTAATCAGTTTGGTGCAGCGGCAGGCGGGCCGATCGTGAAAGATCACACGTTTTGGTTTGCGGATTATGAAGGTTTGCGCGAGCGTGAGGGCGTTCCGCGCACCCGGGCCGTTCCCTCCGCGAACGAAAAAGCGGGACTCTTTTCCACTGCGGTCTTTGATCCGTTCACAACAGGACGCCCTCAGTTCTCCCAGGACGCTAATGGCTTCTGGGTGATTCCCAAAGATCGATGGGATCCCGTGGCGGCCAAAATCATTCCGCTCATTCCCGACCCAAATGTCTCAGGAACAAATATCTACGCTTCCACACCGATAACGAGGTCACGAGTCGATCAGTTCGATGGGCGGTTGGATCACCAGTTTTCTACGCGAGTTCAATTTTTCGCCCGCTACAGTTTCGTGGATAGCAACGTCTTCAGGCCTGCACCTCTGCCGGGACTGGCCGAAGGCTCATTCAATGATGCTTTCGGTGCGAACGAAAACAATTCCCAAGGCGTGGCGATAGGCCTGACGACGAGCTTCTCTCCCCGTCTCATCGGCGACTTCAGATTTGGTTGGACACGCGGAAACTACTTCACCTCTCCGCCCAACGCGGGCCTCGACGCGCCCGCCCAGGTTGGGTTGACGAATGTGCCGAGTGATCCGAAGATTCTCGGCGGACTACCGAAGATTAACATCCAGGGATTTGATGCTGTAGGCCGTCACACTTCCACGCCACAATTTCAAACGCCTCGCGCCTGGAATCCACGCGCGACGATAAGCCTGCAGCACGCTAATCACCTCCTGAAATTCGGTGGGGAATACCTCCGCGTGCAGACCAAGATCAATGATTTGAATGCAACCATCGGCAGAATGAATTTTGACAACCGCTTCACCGGGCGAGCCGTGGGCGACTTCCTGCTCGGACTTCCGTCACAACTGGCGCTGACATCCTTCACGGTGATGGATCAGGGCCAGCGGATGTACTTCGGTTTCCTTCAAGACGACTGGAAAGCGACTTCGCGGCTCACGTTGAACCTCGGCATTCGTTACGAATTTGCAACTCCTCCGCTCGAGAAAAACAACCAGCTTGCGAATTTCGATCCGAAAACCGGAACGATGATATTCGCGAAGGACGGCAGCCTGTACGAACGTTCACTGATTCATCCGGATGGTAACGACTGGGCGCCGCGCTTCGGATTCGCATATTCCGTCGCACCCGGATGGGTCATGCGCGGAGCATATGGGATCTTCTACAGCCACACTGTTCGGCAGGGCCGCGAAGGCATGCTGGGATTCAACCCGCCTTATCTTGTGGACAATCTGCTTCAAACGAACGCATCAGGTTCGGCCGCTGTTGCTTCCGCAGCGCCGTTTGTCTTGAAGGATGGCTATCCACAAGGTCTTCTCGATCCCAACTCCCTAGCTCCCACCGTCATGCGGCGCGCACAGGACCCGAACCAGCGGAGCGCATACATTCAACAGTTCAACTTCGGAATTCAGCGTGAATTGACCCGTGATCTCTTGCTGGACGTGTCCTATGTCGGCAACGAAGGGACAAAGCTTCCCGGATTTCGAAACGTCAATCCGTTCGTAGTTATGAACAATGCAAACGGTTCTCAATCCGCCGGCCCGAGGCCATACCCCGCGTTTGGCGACATTCAATGGCTGGAAAACCGTGTGAAATCGAACTACAACGCGCTTCAGGTGGGATTGGAAAAGCGTTTCTCGAAAGGCTTGTCCGCCCTTGCCAGCTACACGTGGGGAAAAGCACTCACGGACGAACCTGATCACATCTCCACCAGCGGCGGCGGCCCCGGCCTCGACACCGGCACGTTCAAAAGCCCGCAGGATTCGTACAACCTGAAAGCGGAACGCGGTCTCGCTGAGTTCGATATCAAGCAACGCTTTGTCCTGAGCTACGTGTACGACCTTCCCTTCGGTCGGGGTCGTACCTTCGGGCAGGCATGGAACCGGGCAGCGGATTTCATCCTGGGCGGATGGCAGATCTCCGGGATTCACGTGATTCAAGGCGGACTCGGATTAACGGCAACATTGGGCGGCAGCACTGTCCTGAATCTTGGCGGAGAGCGTCAGGCGCGACCCAATCTGATCGCAAATCCCGAGTTGCCTTCGTCGCAGCAAACAGTTAACCGTTGGTTCAATACCGATGCGTTTGCGGCCTTCGATCCAGCGCCGCAGGCCTTCGGAACGTCCGGTGTCGGTGTAATGCGAGGGCCGGGATACGTCGATTTCGATTTCAACCTGGCGAAGAATTTCCAACTGGACGAACAGCGCCGTGTTCAATTCCGCACGGAATTCTTCAACGCATTCAATCACGCGAATTTCAATCCGCCGGATATCCGGCGTGACGCAAGCACCTTCGGGCAGATTCTCTCGGCGGGCAACGCCCGGATTATCCAGTTCGCTTTGAAGCTGTATTTCTAACTCCAATCCGAAAGAATCGGACAGCGGCTGTGAAACGAGTCGGCCCCCTCGGGTAGGAATTGGGAATTCGGAATTCAACATTGGTCAGATCTTCCTTGTGGCCCTCTGTGTCTTTGTGGTTTCTGCCACGTTACAAATAACTCCGTAACGGGCGCAGGAGAGATCCGTTATGAACCTGACGCGTTTTGTTTCTACAATACTGCTCTTCTTCATATCGTTTTTTTCAGTTGTCGGCCAGTCGATCCAGGATGTGGGGAGTTGGCTTTCTTTGGGTGCAAGGCGGTCCGTCGAGTCGGACTTCCAACAAGCCATCCCGCTACTCCAGAAGGCCGCTGAGATGGATCCTAATTCCGAATTGGCTGAAGCGTGGCTTGCCAGTACGTTTCATCTTCAGCGACGGCTCGATGAAGCTGCCCAACATTACGCGCAGTTGCTGCGGCTCGCTCCTCTCAAGCCGGTCGATGCCGTCCGGCGAGAAGCCATCCTTCGGTTTGCCCCTCGGGTGTTTCAGGTAGGCACAGATCCGTTTCCGTTGAAGGACGTAGTCGCAATCCATCACCCGGACGAGCCACTCATTGCTTACCACTTCTTCTGGGAAGACGATATCGATTTTCCGGATGATAACGATCCCTGTGACCACGAACTGGTCTGGGTCCAATATGATCCCTCGGCCGGCAAGGTTATCGGGTTCTACACGTACTTCCATGGACGTATCTTGTCGTCTCCGGTAGCCGTCCAGGACTCCCATCGGCATGCGGAGCGGCCTCTCGTCAACGTTCAGTGGGGAAAGCATGGATCATTGCCGTATGGTTGGGAAGATCTGCAAATCCAGGCGGATCCGGGTGATGTCGAAAGCTCATACCTCGATCTGCAACGCCCCGTACGACTCGAAGAATACAACCGCAAGACGTACGAAAAGCTGAACACTGAAGGACGTCGACTGGCGGAGCATCCGCTGGGAAGTTCCTGGCCCAAACGTTTTGAAGGAACATGGACGGACTTCGTCACGTTCGGGAAAGAAGTAGACATTCGCAGCCGGATTGAACGGGAGAACGCGATGGCGCTGTCACGCTGGAACAACGCCGCGCTTCAGCAACATTTCCTTCGGTATAACTTTCGTCCAAAAACGGAGTGGCCGGATCGTCCGATAGGTGTGCAGACCCTAGATGCGCAGCTCGACCGTCGTGTCAGTTCAACGGTTCGTCCTGTCACCGGACAAACGAAGATCGTCGCTCATCGCGGTGCAGTGCTTGAAGCGCCGGAAAATACAATGCCCGCGATTGAACACGCCATCTCAACTGGTGCGGCTTTTGCTGAAATCGATCTGCGGTATACCGCCGACGGCGAAGTTGTGCTCATGCATGATGAAACCGTCGATCGTACGACAAACGGCTCGGGCCGCGTTTCGTCGATGAAACTGGTCGATATCGTGAAGCTCGACGCCGGTGTGAAGAAGAACGGGGAATTTGCAGGAACAAGAGTACCGACTCTCCGTGAGGACATAGAAAAAGGACGCGGAAGAATTCAGCTCTACCTCGACCTTAAAGAGGCAGATCCTATGCCGGTCGTTCGGTTGGTGAGACAGTTGAATGCGGGCTCGATGGTCTATTTTCGTCCGTACTCACATCGCGCAATGCGAAGCATCCTCGAAACGGATCCTTCGCTCCGTGTCCTTTTCGATTTGGAAGATTGGATCCAATTCCCGGGGCTTCTTCCCACTCTCCGTCGGACGTACCCAACGGCCGCGCTGAGCAGCGGCATTCAGAATTGGACACCGGAACTATTGGCTGAAGCCCATGCTCTGGGATTGACTACGTTCGTGAATGTTCTTGGAGCCGAAGATACACCGGAAAACCTGCGGCGGGCTCTGGATCTGCGTTTCGATTACATCCAAACCGACCACCAGATTCAGCTTCAGGAGCTGATCCGAAGCAAAATTCATTAGAGCGAATCACCGGTTTCGAACCGCCGCTCGCCGATTAGACCTATTTCATATGCAGAATTTTTTCTAAATAGGTGATCTACGGAGGTGATGATTATGAGATCACAATGGGAATCGAGGGCATATGTGGCGGGCCGGTTCCTCGGTGGGCTTCTGTTATTGTCAATGGGTGCCATCTTCATTCTGATCAACCTCGGAATTATCCAATCGCGGCTGGTCCAAACCTGGTGGCCGTTGCTGCTGATAG
>DATFXZ010000324.1:0-6230 GCA_035315305.1 Terriglobia bacterium
CCTTGCGACTGGCGTATACCTTCATAATCGCCGAAAAGAAACGTTCGGTCCTTGCGAATAGGGCCGCCGACCGCCGCGCCGAATTGATTGCGCTTATAAGGCGGTTTCGGCTGGTGGCTGGCGTTGGAGAAGAAGTCATTAGCGTCCAGCGCATCGTTGCGCAGGAACTCGTAGACGTCTCCATGGAACGCGTTCGTTCCCGACTTGCTGATGGCATTGACCACTCCGCCGGATGTCCTGCCATACTCCGCCGAATAGTTACCGGTGAGAACCGAGAATTCCTGAATCGCATCCACTCCCAGGCTGACCCCAATCACACTTCCCGGTCCGCCGTTGCCGTAATCGTTGATGCTGAGTCCGTCGAGCCGGTAATTGTTTTGTGTGGGGCGACCTCCGGAGATGGTCAACTGCGCCCCAAAGCCGCGGTTACCGCGCACCGCGCCACCCTCGAACGGCATTTGTGTTTCGATCGCATTGACTCCAGGCGAAAGAGTGGCCAGCGATGCCCAGTCGCGGCCATTCAGCGGCAACTCGCGCACCGTCGTGGCTTCGACCTGGGCGCTGATTGTTGACGAGGTTACTTGTACCAGCGGCGCAGCCGCGGTCACCTCGACGACTTGAGCGGCCTCTCCGACCTTCATAGATATGTTGAGCTGTTGCTGTGCTCCTACAGCCAGTGCAATGTTGGATTGCACTACTGTGCTGAATCCGGGGGCCGATGCGGTCACGTCATAATTACCGGCAAGCAGATTTGGTGCTGAGTAAAAGCCCACCTCGTCGGTCGTAAGGTTTCGCGCAACACCGGTGGCCCTGTTCTTGATTGAAACCATGACACCCGGTATCACAGCGCCGCTCGAGTCCGTGACGGTGCCGGACAGTGTTGCTCCGGTCACTTGCGCATGCACAGACACACCGGGAAAAAGGTTAATGGCCAAAACAAAGAAGACTGAGAGAGCGATGCGAAGCCGTTCCGAAGCAACTCTGAGGTGCATAGAGCCTCCGACATTCAAGAATGACGCGGCTCATTCTGCCGGCTATGCCGTAAAGCTCGGCAGGGAGAGCAGGCGTCCAAGTTTACGTGCGGTCAAGGTGATTTTGGGGCCGACTATACCCGCCCTAGTTCATCCCGACATTAAATCAGGATTAAATTCTATTTATATTCGTTGAAGGGATTTGTCAGGTTGCGGGCACAGTGAAGGTCGAGCGAATGCCAGCCTCGCTCGTGAATTTAATTGTGCATTACCTTGAAGCACCGCAAGAGGCGTACGCAATCGGTGCGAGGCGTCTGAAACGAATGACCGGAGCTGACCTCAGAGAGCATCCACTTGGCAAGGAGCTGATTCGAATAGAACCCGAAAACGCCGCTGGTCAGGAGAAGACTATTTGCCGATCATCAGAATTGTGAATGAACCTGGTACGGCGGCGCCACGACCCCCGCGGCCTCCCCCAGGCGGCGGTGGCGGGGCCGGTCCACGCTCATCGCTCATGGTGAAAATGTGGTTCGTCTTGCTGTCGAACGCGATTGTGCGGGCGCCGTTCATCGTCTGGAGATTCTGCTCAACCTCGAAACTGCTCGGACTCGTCTCCTTAACGACGGTTAGCGTACCGTTGCCGTGCGTGCTGAATGCTTCCATCGTTGCAGGGTTGAATACCGCGCCGTCCGAGCCACCGGCGAGCGGCAAGGTGGTGAGAATCTTCCCGTCGCCGGCACGGAGAATGACCATCATCGGTTGCGGCGGTTGTGCCGGCGGGTTTCCTGATCGGGCACATGCCGCAAAGAGCACGCCATTTTTCGGATCTAAAGCAAGCCCGTTACACCCGCCCTTGTCGCCCAACAGATAATGCCCGGTCACCTTCATTGTCCTAGCATCGACGGCGGTAACACTTCCGTCCGCGTCCTGCATAACGACGTAGAGCATGCCTCTGCCGTCAGCCACTCCTTGTTCTGGCACGCCACCCAGATCGATCGTGCCGAGTACGGTGCCCTCCTTGGAATCGATGACAGTCGCGTTTTTCGTCGGATGACTGAAGACGTAGACTCTGTCGTTGAAAGCGTCGAAGAGAATGCCGTCCGGAGCAGCAGCGCCCACATCAATGGTCTTGATCAGCTTCATCGTCTTGGTGTCGAACATCGAGACCGGCCTGCTGCTAGTGAAGCCATGGCCTGATTTCGGATCGACCGCAGTGCCGTTTCCGCCGACGTCCTCAATCTCACCGACTGGCTCAAGCGTGTCGAGATTGAAGATCGTCAGCCGCGTCGGTACGGCAGGCGCTGCGGGCCTCGTGTCGCTCGCCGGCACAGCCGCCGAACCGCGCCGCGGAATGTACAACCGGCGTCCAGCGACGTCCGCATAGATGTAGTCCCAATTACCTTCGCCGCCGGCTCTTACCGTCTTGAGGACTTTATATGGTCCGGCAGCCGAAGGCTGTTGAGCTAGGCCGGTCGCCACAGCAAAGACGATCACCATCGTCAGAATTACTGCGAAGCGATACATAGTCAGTTCTCCTCAGCGGTGGAGTCTACTACATCAGAAATCGCAGTTCTCGTTTTTCGGACCGCTTCTAGTTACAAACGACAGCGCGTCCAACATTAACCCAACATGAAACCAAGATTAAATGACGTTCATGTTGCTGCAGACTCCTTGACAAACCCGACAAAAAGGGCGTAACAGTTCCGCTACCCTAATCCTGTAGAAGCGATTTTTCAGTTCAAAAGGCTCGGTTCTCCTGGGTGTTTTAAAAGTCGTCGCAAGTCGCAATAGGTGAGCGATGAAGAATCCCGCAGGGCCGCACGATCTTCGAGAATTCGCCGCATTCAATCCATCACGTCTTCTTACAAACAGTCGATCAGGTTCAAAGAGTCAGAGCGCCAAGCACTATATACAGTCGTTCACGCGGCTGAGGTTTAGATTCAGAGAGGAGAGTGGAGCCATGTCTCGATACTTGCTAGTACTGTTGATTGGTGTGATTTTGTTGGGCGGCAATGCGGTTTCTGCACAGGTGACGACGGCGACAATTGCCGGAGTCGTACAAGATTCGTCGGGAGCCGTAATTCCTGGAGTGTCGGTAACAGCCAAAAACCTGGAGACGGGAATCACGCGAAACGCGACGACCGATGAAGGTGGCCGGTACACCGTTCCCGACTTGACGTTGGGCAATTATGAAGTGGAAGCCCAGCTCCCCGGCTTTCAGACAGAAGTGCGAAGCGGAATCACCCTCAGCGTCGGCCGAGCGGCCGTGGTTAACTTCGCTCTCAAAGTCGGACAGCTTTCCGACAAGGTTACGATCACCGAGGAAGCGCCGCTGGTGGAATCGACTACTTCCGCCATGAGCTCTCTGGTCGACGCAAGAACCATTCGGGACCTGCCACTGAACGGCAGAAGTTGGGACAACCTCGCTCTCTTGCAACCGGGTGTCGTTTCGGTGGGCGCGGGGCAGGGCAGCGCTGCGTTTGACTTTGGTACAGGGACACGATTCAACGTCAACGGAAGCCGGGCTTACGCCAACAGCTTCTTGCTGGATGGAACCGATATTAACGATCATGCCAATGGCACTCCCGGAGGGGCAGCCGGAACCAACCTTGGGGTGGACGGCGTCCAGGAATTCAAAATCAACACCAACGTGTCCCCCGCGGAATTTGGTCGATCCTCCGGAGGAACAGTCTCAGCAGTCACGCGGTCTGGCACCAATGACCTGCATGGGGCCGGCTTTGAGTTTCTTCGCAACAATGCGCTGGACTCGCCGGGTTACTTCGATGAGGTCCAGCACGGCGGGAGCGGCACCATAGCCCCATATCGGCGGAATCAATTTGGTGGCGCTTTGGGGGGACCGATCCAGAAGGACAAAACTTTCTTCTTCGGCACCTATGAAGGGCTGCGGCAAGGCAATGGAACAACTATAGGGCCCGAAGTGCCGACCGCTCAAACCAAGCTCGGAATCGTTCCGTACAAGGCCTTCCAAGGCACAGACCCCAATCTCTACAATTGTCATCCTGGCGACACCGCCTGCATCGTGCCGGTGAGTCCTGTCATCAAGCCCTACCTGGACCTCTTCCAGGCTCCCACCCCCGGCCCAAAAACCGGCGACTTCGGCGACGGCACGGGCCTTTTCATTGCTGCTCCTCTCCAGACCACCCACGAAGATTATGTTATGGGCCGGGTGGATCATCAGATCAGCGATAAGATGCGACTCTTCGGCAGATACAGCTTTGATAACGACAACAACGTGATCCCAAACTTCAACGGCAGTGCTGTTGCCAACGAGAACGATGTTGCGCGTAGACAATACTCCACGATTCAGGTAACCAACGTATTCCGGCCGACTCTGGTGAATTCGTTCCGTTTTGCCTACAACCGAACGTACCAAAACTTCGATGATGTTCTGAGCGACCCACGGGCTCAGAGCTTGTTCTTTGTCCCGGGCGAACACTTCGGGACGATCTCCTTTGGCGGACAAGGGCTTTCAATGCAACCGCTGAATTTCTTAGGGGTGGATAACGGCGCACCGCGGATTTACCGGTACAACCTGTTCCAGGAAGGTGATGACCTCACCTATATTAAAGGAAGGCATTCCGTCAAAATCGGCGCCGACGTTAAGCGACTTCAGGACAACGAGATCACATCGTCCAACAGCAGGGGCAATTACACATTCCAGGATATTCCGGGCTTTCTCGCCAACAAACCGATTCGTTTTGACGCGCCACCTCCGGGCTCGAACGCCTACCGGGGTCTGCGCGAAACCATGTTCGGGATCTATCTGCAAGACGATTTCAAAGTGAGCACGCGCCTCACCCTGAATCTGGGCCTGCGGTACGAGGCCATCAGCAATCCCGCTGAAGTCAACGGAAAGATGGCCAATCTGTTGAACCTTTCGGATCCCGCGCCAACGGTTTTGAAGGACAGTTACTTCTCCGTGGCGAAAAAGGACTTCCAGCCGCGAGTCGGCTTTGCGTGGGGGCTCAACGAACGTGGGACAACGGTATTGCGGGCGGGATTCGGTCTCTTCCACGACCATATACTTCCTTACTCCTACGCGGCATTTGCTTCCGGCTACCCTCCTTTCTTCACCACACAAAGCGACGTTCGGGACGCCGTGACAGCGTTTACCAACCCGATTCCTTTTCCCTTGGATACGAGTTTGAGCGGAGCGCCCCAGTTTGGCGGTTTTCCGACCGGCACGATCAGAGAGCCCACCAAGAACAGCTATAACCTGACTTTGCAGCAGCAGGTGATGAGGAATACGGTGCTCGAAGTAGCCTATATCGGCTCTGAGTCCCACCATCTGCAAAGAAATGGGGAATGGAATCCTGTTACTCCTATCAGCCCCGGCGTTTTCCCGGCCACGTTCAGCCAAAGCAATCGCATCAACCCCAACTTTGCCTCGCTTACAGTGGCCCGATTCGACGCGAATGCCAACTACAATGCCTTACAGGTCGCACTGAAGCGCAAGGGTTCGAGCGGATTGCAGTACCAGGTGTTTTACACCTATTCCAAATCCATAGACACAAAATCAACCCTCGCCGGCGGCGAATCACGCCAGGAACCCAACACGGTGATGGATTTCCTGAACCCGCGCCGAGACCGGGGGCGTTCCTCCTTCGATGCGAGACACAATTTTGTCCCCACGATCACCTATCCCTTTCCATTCCAATTCCAACATAAGGCAGTCCGCTGGCTTCTGGGCGGCTGGACGGCTAACGGAATTGCCACGTTCCGCACAGGGGAACCGTTCACCGGGCGCGTGGGATCGAACCGTTCCGCAAACGGGGACAGGTGGTTTCCTGACCGCCCGAACTTGAACCCTGGGTTTAGCAACAATCCGACGTCAGGAGTTACACAGGGCTGCGCGGGTGTAGCTGCGGGACAAAAATTGGGAACCCCAGACCTATGGTACGACCCTTGTGCCTTTTCAAGGCCGGCGCCAGGAACCTATGGCAACTTGGGAAGAAATACCATGACGGGCCCCGGATTTTACAATATCGATTTTTCTGCGGACAAGCTCTTCAAACCAAACGACCGGATTAATGTGCAACTCCGGGCGGAGATTTTTAACCTCCTCGACCAGGCGCATTTTTACGCTCCTGGCTTCAACGTGTTTTCGGGAAGCGCAGGCCATATCAGCCGTCTAGTCTCGTCACCAGGCGGCAGATTGACTCAATTGGGGCTGAAGGTGACCTTCTGAAATCGGCTAGCCGGATTTCCGATTCGATGATCGGAATCCGGCGGCCGCCG
>DATFXZ010000325.1:0-29468 GCA_035315305.1 Terriglobia bacterium
CTCGGATTTCCGGCTTGGTGAGGCCGGCTTCCTTGAGAGGAGCGCGTACTTGGAATTCAGCAGCGGCCGTTGCACCCGGACGAAAATCACCTATGTCGCTGGCATTTTCACCGTAAGCGATTACCGCGAAACCTTCGGCTCGCGCGAGTGGAGTGAGTTCGGTAAAGAGTTCGTGCTTGCAGAAGTAACAGCGGTTCGAGGGATTCTCGACGTAATTCGTGTCCGACATCTCATCAGATGCGATGAATTCGTGGCGCAAACCGTATCGCGTCACCAGATCCACGACAATTCTGCGTTGGTATGAAGGGTAACTCGGACTCTCTGCAGTTACCATCAAGGCGCCGGCGCCTAACTCTTGATGCGCAACGAAGGCCAGGAACGAGCTATCAACGCCTCCGCTCAACGCAACAATACATGAACGCATTTCGCGCAAAATGCATCGCAGGCGCTCTTCTTTCTGAAGCATTTCACAATTGTAACAGATCAATGAAACTCAATGATGACAAGGGTTTTAGCTTGGAAAGCCCTTGACAAACTATCGCCTAACCTGAACAATCAGCGTAAATATGAATGCGACTCTACTCTTAAATGCTTCGTATGAGCCGCTGAGGATTATTTCCTGGAAAAAAGCACTGACCCTTCTGTTCGCTGGAAAAGTGGAAGTCATCGAGGAGTACGATCAGCAGGCACATTCCATCACCTTTGCCATCAAACTTCCGTCGATCATTCGGCTCCTCAAGTATGTTCGTGTGAAGAACCATAATCGCGTGAAATTTTCTCGCGCAAACATCTACGCCCGCGACGATTACACGTGTCAATACTGTGGCAAGAAATTTCCTTCCGAAGACCTGACGTTTGATCATGTGGTGCCGGTCGCAACGGGGGGGCAGAAGCGCTGGGATAACATTGTCGCTGCCTGCTTCCGGTGCAACCACAAGAAAGGCGGCCGTACGCCTGAAGATGCGGGCATGAAGTTGATCCGGCGACCGACCGAACCTCACTGGCTGCCGGCATTTCACGTGACCTTCCGATTAAAGTCGCCGCCTGATAGCTGGAGAGACTATCTCTACTGGAATATCGAGCTGGATATCTGAGTCCACTGTAGAGGCAGTCTATGACCGCCGACTCCTGCAGACTCGACATCGCCGGCGGTCATAGACTGCCGCTACAACTCCCTTCTACAATGTTTGTATGGCCCTCGAGTTTGAGTTGCTCGAGCATACGTCCGATATCGGCATTCTCGCCCGAGGCAGCAACCGCGAAGAGGCACTCATCGCGGCTTCGCACGGATTAGTCAGCATCCTCGTGGATCCGAGCGTGTTTCGGGCTTCGGAAGAGCGTTATTTCAAAGCTCCTGGTCCCGATGAAGACGCTCAAATCGTAAATTGGCTGAACGAGATCCTTTTTTTCTTCGATACCGACGGCCTCGTGTTCGTGGACTTCACAATCGATTCCTGGAGTTCCGCCGAAATTACCGGACGAGCAAAAGGCGAGCGCTTCGATATCGAACGACACGAGTTCCGTACAGCAGTGAAGGCCGCAACCTATCATCAATTTCAGAGCCATGCGGTCGCTGAAGGCTGGGAAATTCGAGTCTTCGTGGACGTTTAAATGCACCTCGAGAAGATCGACGACTATCGGTGGCTGATTCCCAAAACCTACAAAGCAGGAATGCGCACAGATGCGGTGATCTATGCGAATGAACGACTGTTGCAAGCGATCCGGCGGGATCAATCCCTGGAGCAGGCTGCGAATGTCGCAACTCTTCCGGGCATCGTTGGCCGAGCTCTGGCAATGCCCGACATTCATCAAGGCTACGGGTTTCCCATCGGCGGCGTTGCCGCGATGGATGATGAACAAGGCGTTGTTTCGCCCGGCGGCGTCGGTTTCGACATCAACTGCGGCGTACGCCTGCTCAGCAGTAGCCTTACGGCAAAAGACGTCAAACCGAAGCTGCGGGATCTGGTGCATCAGCTCTTTCGTGACGTACCTTCAGGGACAGGCCAATCCAGTCGATTGAAACTTTCCGAGGCTGACGTCAATACGGTTCTAGAGAAAGGTCCTCGGTGGGCCATCGAGAATGACATGGGATCGGAAGCCGATCTCGATCACACCGAAGAACGCGGCTGCATCGCCGGAGCCGATCCATATGCGGTGAGCGACCGCGCCAAGAAGCGAGGGACCGGACAGTTGGGGACCCTCGGTTCCGGCAACCATTTTCTTGAAGTCCAATACGTCGACGAAGTATTCGATACGAACGTGGCCGCGCGATACAACCTTGAGAAGGACTCCATCGTCGTCCTGATTCATACCGGATCTCGTGGACTCGGACATCAGGTTTGTACGGATTATGTAGCCCAGCTGGACCAGGCCATGCGCAAGTACGACCTGCACGTCCCGGATCGTCAGCTCGCCTGCGCGCCCATTCACTCGCCGGAAGGACAGCGATACCTTCACGCGATGGCAGCGGCAGCAAATTTTGCATGGACAAACCGCCAGTGCATTGCGCACGCCGCGCGGGGGGCGTTCCGGCGGATCTTTGGAGAGAGTGTTCACCTGCCGGTGATCTACGACGTCGCTCATAATATCGCGAAGCGCGAGTCGCACATTGTAGACGGCAAACAGACGCGTGTTGTCGTCCACCGCAAGGGCGCAACGCGCGCATTCCCCAATCAGCCGGTATTTATCCCCGGAAGCATGGGCACCGCTTCATACTTCCTTATGGGCCAAGAGGCCGCAATGCGAGAAACGTTTGGCTCAGCATGCCACGGAGCTGGTCGGGTCATGAGCCGGTCCGCGGCAAAGAAGGGCGTGACGGCCAAGGAAATTCAAAAGGAATTGGAGTCCCGCGGTATCATAGTCCAATCGCTGACGCGTGAAGGGCTCACGGAAGAAAAGCCTGAAGCTTACAAGGACATCGAATCTGTCGTCGATGTCGTTCATAACGTAGGTCTTGCAGCACGCGTAGCGCGCCTCAAACCAATTGGGGTCATCAAAGGTTGACCAGAGCGCATCAAGAAAATGACGCTTCAAGAAAAAATTCAATCGCATCTTTCGGATGCCATGCGGAGCAAGGACCAACTCCGGCTGAGCGTCTTGCGTATGATGAAAACCGCGGTGAAGAACAAAGAGATTGAAAAGATGAAGCCCCTCGAGGAGACGGAAGTCATCGCGGTACTAAACACGCTGGTAAAACAGCGAAAGGACTCGGTGGAGCAATTCCGGAAAGGAAGCCGCGAAGAGTTGGCTCGAAAAGAGGAAGCCGAGATCAAAATCATCGAGGAATATTTACCCGCGGCTGCGTCGGATGACGAAATTCGGCGCGCTGTAGGAGAAGCGGTCCAGGAAACTGGGGCCGCATCGATGAAAGATATGGGTAAAGTCATGAAGGCAACCATGACCCGCCTCGCCGGTAAAACTGTGGACGGCAGCCGGGTCAGTCAGCTCGTAAAGGAAAAGCTCTCCATAAGCTGAACGATGATCGAAGAACCCACATCACAGATGGAAGGTTCGGAAGCTCCTGACGTCTTACTCAGTGAGTTCGTGGCTTTTCATCGGCCCGACATTCGATTAGACCAGCTGACGTTTTTCAATACTCGTCCGGCGGGACATAAGGGAGCATTCCGCGAATGGATTGAGAGCCTGGCGTTCACGATCATTTTCGTTTTGGTTTTTACCAGCTATGTGGCGCAAGCCACCCAAGTTCCGACCGAATCTATGAAGCCGACGATCCTGGTCGGCGATCACTTCTTCCTGGATAAAATTTCTTTCCCTGCAAATTATCCAACTGCCATTCGTGCTTATCTGCCGCATCGATCTGTGAAGCGTCTGGATATCATCGCTTTCAAATCGCCAACAGACGGAAATATCCCATTCGTGAAACGGGTGATTGGCCTGCCGGGAGACAGGGTGGAGATTCGGGACAAAGACGTCTTCATCAACGGCACGAAGCTTAACGAGCCGTATAAAATTCACGTGGATTCGACAACCTACAGCCCCGATCCGTGGACACCGGAAGAACTGAAGGTGAGAGACAACTATGGCCCCGCGGTTGTCCCCCCGAACAATTACTTTGTGATGGGCGACAATCGCGACAACAGCAACGACAGCCGCTATTGGGGGTTCGTCAATTGGGATGAAATTATCGGCAAACCGTTGTTCGTGTACTGGTCGTACCAAAGCGATCCGTATGTGCCGGGAGACAAAACACTGCGGGAGTGGCTGGATGATTATCTTCTGGTCGCGATGCATTTCTTCGACCGGACGCGCTGGTTCCGCATCGGCACCATGATTGAGTAAATGAGAATGAAGGGACAATAACGAATGCGCATCGCGAAAGCGGTTTTTCCTGCCGCGGGATTAGGAACGCGGTTTCTTCCCGCTACTAAAGCCCAACCGAAGGAAATGCTACCTCTTGTCGATAAGCCGCTGATCCAGTACGTCATCGAAGAAGCGGTCGATGCCGGTGTTCGGAACATCACCATTGTCACGGGCCGCGGTAAAAATGCGATCGAGGATCATTTCGATGTTTCATATGAGCTCGAACGCGTGCTTGAAGCCCGCGGAAAAGAAGATCAACTGAACGAAGTGCGGCAAATTTCAAACATGATCAATGTGTCGTACGTACGGCAGAAGGAAGCGCTCGGCCTAGGCCATGCAATTCTGGTTGCCCGCGATGCCGTCGGCAGCGAGCCATTCGCAGTTATGCTTGGCGACGACATCATCGATTCCGCAGTACCGTGCATGAAGCAGATGATCGATCTGTTCGAAAAACTGCAGGCCTCAATCATTGCGACGTGTGAGGTTCCCCACTCCGAAATCCATCAGTACGGCGTGATTCGAGGCGTACCTGTGGAAGGATTCAGCGGCCGTGTTTACAGGGTCCAAGATGTCGTCGAAAAACCCCCCGCCAGTGAAGCTCCCTCCAACATGGCAATCATCGGCCGGTACATCCTGACGCCGGAGATCTTCAACATCCTGGAGAAAACCCGTCGGGGACGCGGCGACGAGATCCAGCTCACCGACGGCATTCGCATTCTGCTCGAACAACAACCCGTGTACGCGTATGTATTCGAAGGCACGCGCTACGACGCCGGGGACAAACTCGGTTTTCTGAAAGCTACTGTCGAATTCGCCTTACGGCGAGACGATCTCGGCAAAGATTTTCGCGCCTACCTCAAATCCCTGAAGCTGTAAAAGACGAAAGGCCCCGATCCGGGTGGACCAGGGCCCTTTTACAATGGAAGGACTTTAAAAATCAGGAAGAATAAAAGTAATATGCGGGGCTGTTGCAAAATGAACAGCGGCAAGTTTGATTGGACTTCAGTTGGAAAGATCGTTGTATAAGCATCTGTTTCGGCTCACCACCAAGATAAATAATTCTAGACTACGGTCGATTTCTGTCAATCCTTAATTTCGAATGGGAACGCTCTTCATTGTCGCGACCCCAATAGGAAATTTGAACGACATCAGCAGCCGGGCGCTACAAACGCTGCGCGACGTGGATGTAATCGCCTGTGAAGACACGCGGCAAACAGTAAAACTCCTAAACCATTTTGGAATCCAAAAGCACTTGACGAGCTATCACGAGTTTAATGAAGAGCAGAAAGCCGTAGAATTCGCCGAAAAACTCGCGGGCACAATGACGATCGCGCTGGTATCGGACGCAGGAATACCGGCTATCGCGGACCCCGGGTATCGCCTTGTTCGCCTTTGCAGACAGCGAGGGATTCCAGTGATCCCCATACCCGGCCCTAACGCAGCAATTACGGCGCTTGCTGCCTCAGGGTTGCCGTCAGACGAATTCATGTTCGTGGGATTCTTGCCATCGAAGAAGAGCGCCAGGAGGGAGAAGTTAGCAGACATCGCCAACAGTACGTGCACGTTGGTGTTGTACGAAGCACCGCACCGCATTGCCGCGTCGCTGGAAGATATACAGGACGTGCTTGGCGATAGGGAAGTGTGTGTGGCAAGAGAAGTGACCAAGATTCACGAGGAGTTTCTGTTTGGAACGATATCGGCGGTCAGACCGCGCGTGAACCCATTGGGAGAGTTTGTGATTGTGGTCCGCGGCGCGACGGAGGTGCGGCAAGCCGCGCCCCTCACACGCGAGGAAGTTTTGAAAAAACTCGGAATGACACGCAATGAGCTTTATGAATTGTTCTTTAAGAAAAAACCATAGGGACGCAATGAAGGTTCCTACAGAAGCGTTTCATCCAGGGCAGACTGGGCAGACGTTTCGGAAACCGCTCTCGGCAGAAAGTTGCTTGGCGTTTCCTCCAAAAATTCCTTCAACTTCTCTTTCGAGCCGAAGAAGCTTTTAACAAGCATCTCGACGGCCTCATCCCGAACTTGCGTATAGCCGACGGCGGGCTCGTAGTAATGCGTGCGGGCTCGGAGCGCTCTGGTCAGGAAGCCTTTGTGATACAGACGATCCATGATCGTCATTACAGACGTGTACGCGAGCTTCCGTGCCGGACGAATGGCTTGCTGGACCTCGCGAACCGTGATCGGAGGCTGCTGCCAAACGGCTTTCATGATGTCCAATTCCAGCGGTGTGAGCATCACTCCGACTCGACAAGTTCGATCATTTCACGCGCACCTTCTCTGCTTGGAGCGTGCGAAGGAATAGAACGGACACGAAAGATAAGCTGCCGGCGTGGCATTCGCACCGAGACGGTATCGCCAACGTGGACGTCGCGCCCTGCACTTGCTTCCTGCCCGTTCACCATCACTCGACCGGCGTCACACGTTTCCTTGGCGAGCGTGCGACGCAGGATCACACGGCTCCACTTTAAGAAGAGATCCAGACGCATTGGGTCCATTTGGGACATGGGGGCAGCCCCCCACGTCCCATTAATTTTTAGCTGCAGCTTTGTCGGTGTTTTCCGGAGCGCCGGCGTCAACGTATCCTTCAGCGACCCTGACGAATCCGTCCGTGCGCAATTTGGTGAGGTATTCTCGGACTTTTCCAGGAACCGCTTGTTGCCAGAGCTTGTCGAAGATGTCCTTTTGAGCTAACTCGAATGGAAGGATCCCACCATTGTGTTTATCATCGACTTTCAGAATCATGAACCCGCCCTGAATGGGCAGAATGTCGCTAACCTGACCTTTTTCGAGTTTGTCGGTGACCGCTTCAAGAGCGGAGTTCAACTCACCTTTCGCAAAAAATCCAAGATCGCCGCCTGATGCGGCGGTGTCGGTTTCTGAATACTTTTCGGCAACTTCGGCAAAATCATCACCTTTCTTGATTGCTGCAAGAGCCTCTTCCGCCTTCTTCCGCTGCCCTTCGATCTGTTCGGGGCCTCGGTTCTCCGTCAGGATCACAATTTCGCGAACGCGTATGCCGGCGGGTCGATCGAACTCCTTGATATGAGCGTCGTAATATTTGTGGGCCTCTTCGGTCGTTAGCGTCACTTTGGGATAAACCTCGCGCCGCAGGACTTCTTCACTGAGGTAACGCACTCTGATGTTCTGCTTGAAGTCGTCGATGCTGATCCCCTGGCTCACGATCGCCTTCTCCAGCTCTTCCAAATTCGCCAGTTTCTGTTCCTGTCGCAGGCGATCCATGGTCTTGGTGATTTCATTTTCTGCGGTTATACCTATGTCGCGAGCCTGTTGAAGTAACAACGTCTCGTCGATGAGCTGCTGAAGCACGATCTTCACCTGCTGGTTGTACGCCTGTTCCAGTTGCGCCCCCTGTAAGGGGTTCCGGCCGCGCGCCAGCTCCTCGCGAATATCGGCCTTACGCTTTTCGTATTCCGATTTCAAAATGATGTCGTTATTGACCCAGGCGACAATCTCCTCGAGTGTTTTCGTCTGGGCAAAGGACGTACCCGTGAAAAGAGTGCTCACTAAGACAATCGCAGCCAGTAAAACCTTGCCGCTCTTATGATTCATGCTGTACTCCTGTCTGCGAATTTTATCACGCGACCTCACGCAAGACCGCCTCGATGGTGTTGAAGAGATCCCCCAGGCGCGAAGGCACCGGCAAGCGGAGCGTTGCCGGCGGTACGAAGCTGACGCCATCTCCGGCCGAGACTAGTCCAACAATCCTTTCAGGATCGATTCGAGCCGTTTCATGAAATCTGATGTCTAGCCCCTGACCCGTTCTTTCAATGGAAGTTACACCGCGAGCCCGGCCTAGAATCCGAAGCCGGGCGTACTCCAGTAGGTTTCGCACGGGTAACGGCAGTTCTCCGAATCGGTCCTCCAGGTCGCGGTACATGTTGTCCACCTCGGCTTCAGTGCGCGTTGACGCGATCTGTTTGTAGATCCGTAGCCTGGGGATTTCTTCATCGATAAAATCGGCTGGTATTTTTAAATCCATTCGTAGGTTAATAGCGGTTTCAACCTCGGGCAACACTTCCCCGGTTCGGAGTTCCTCGATCGTTCTTTCCAGTAGCTGGCAATACAAGTCAAATCCAATTGCTTCGATATGTCCGTGTTGTTCGCCGCCGAGCAGATTACCCGCGCCCCGAAGTTCTAGATCCAGCGCGGCGATCCGGAAACCCGCCCCCAATTCACTGAATTCGCGAATGGCCGCAAGTCTACGGCGGGCAATTTGAGTCAATGTCTCATCAGACGGAATCAGGAGGTAGGCGTAAGCACGCCGATTTGATCGGCCAACGCGGCCGCGCAACTGGTATAGCTGCGACAGCCCATAGCGATCTGCCCGGTTGACGATCAGGGTGTTTGCCAGAGGAATGTCCAATCCGTTTTCGATAATTGTGGTCGCGACCAGCAGATCAAACTCGTGATGCATAAATCGCGTCATGACTTGCTCGAGTTCTTTCTCACCCATTTGTCCATGAGCCACACCGACACGAGCTTTCGGACAGATCTTCTGTATGAAATTCGCCAGCGAGTAAATGGATTCAACCCGGTTATGAACGACGTACACCTGTCCGCTCCTTTCGAGCTCGAAGTTGATCGCATTCTCGATAACGGCGGGCTTGAATTTCACAACGACCGTTTGAATAGCGAGTCGATCTCGCGGAGCCGTTTCGATCACAGACATGTCCCTCAGCCCGCTGAGCGCCATGTTTAGCGTGCGAGGAATGGGCGTCGCGGTCATCGTCGCGACATCGACTTGTTTCTTGATTTGCTTGAGTCGCTCTTTGTGCGCGACACCGAACCTTTGCTCTTCATCAATGATCATCAGGCCGAGATCGTGAAACTTGATGTCCTTCGAAAGCAGCCGGTGCGTCCCGATGACGATATCGACCTTGCCGGCCTCGAGATCGGCTACGATTTTCTTCTGTTCTTTCGGATTGACGAATCGGCTCAGCATGACGATCGTGACCGGAAATGCCGCAAACCGCTCTTTGAACGTTTCGAAATGCTGATAGCAAAGAACGGTGGTCGGCGTCAGCACCGCAACCTGTTTCCCGTCCCCTATCGCCTTGAAAGCCGCGCGCATCGCCACTTCGGTCTTGCCATAGCCAACATCGCCGCAAATCAGCCGGTCCATCGGCATTGGCGACTCCATATCTCGTTTAATGTCGACTATGGCAGCAAGCTGGTCCGGTGTCTCCTCGTATTGAAATGCTTCTTCAAATTCTTTTTGCCATTCCGTGTCGGGGGAAAACGCATAACCGTTGGCCACTTTGCGTTCCGCGTAAAGTTTCAGAAGCTCCTGGGCCATGTCGCGGATCGCGCGCTTAGCGCGCGTCTTTCGAGCGATCCAAGTCGTGCCGCCGAGCTTGTCCAGTTGCGGTTTCGCGCCCTCGGTCGACGAATATTTTTGAATGAGGTCCAGACGCTCAAGTGGAACGTATAAACGGTCGCCGCCTTGATAGACGAGAACCATGCATTCCTTATCGTGGACGAGCGTCAGACCACTGTAAGTTCCGATGCCGTGATCGATGTGTACAACGTAATCGCCAGGCTTCAGATCCTGCAAGTCCGACAGAAATGTCGAAATCTTCTGCCGCCGGCGGTGTTGTTGCGGCAGATGCTCGGACTCGTCGAATATATCCGTCTCTGCATAAATCTCGATGCCGGCATCGGGAAGCCGCAAGCCGGACGAGATCTTACCGATCCCGACAATCGGCACGTTGGCATCACCCATCGATTTAAGCGGCTGCTCACCGAATTCGCATCGGAACGGCACACCATATTCGTGGAGAATGTCGCGCAACCGCTCCGCCATACCCACGGTGCTGCCCAAAAGAACCACCTGCCGGCCGGCCTCATACGACTGTCGCACGACTTCAGTCATGTCTTTGATGCGTCCGTGAAACTTCTCCCCCGGCTGACCTTTCACAAAGAACGATGCGCCTGTTGCGCCGAGTTCTTCGAGTTTCACGCGACGGTTTCGCTCGGCCAGCGCTCGCAATTCGTCCGGCGAGACAAAAATCTCGCCCGGGGTGAGGGCAATCCCGCCCCCATTTTGTGTCTGCTCGAAGCGCTGATTGAGGGCGTCGAAGAATTTTTGGTGGGCTTCCTCGAGCACCTCCGGTTCGTCCAGAATCAAGACAGCCGAATCGGCATAATCGAGCAGTGTCGATTCCATAGGCTGCACGAGCGGCATCAGAGTTAGCGCCCCGGGAAACAATTCGCCATTGTCGGCGAACACGAGCTTCTCGTTCATGTCCTTTTGGTAGCTCTCGTCGCTCCACCGCTGCCGCGCGCGCGCACCCCATTCGCGAACCATTTCACGGCTGATAACGATGTCCTGCATCGGCAGAATATCGATGTGCCGCATGGGCCCACGCGAGCGTTGGTCATCCAGATCAAACTCGCGGATCGAATCCACGCTGTCCCCGAAAAACTCGATACGCACTGGATTGCGCATCAGCGGCGAAAACACATCCACAATGCCGCCGCGTACGGAAAATTCGCCGGGTGCTCCGACGGGCTCTTGACGTAAGTAGCCGGCGCTTGCGAGATGCTCGATGAGCAGTTCCTGTGAGAGATCTTCACCGCTTGTGAGATGAAGACTGTAGGTGTCGAATACAGAAGGCGCGGGCAGCCGGGTTGCCATCGAGCGGATCGATGCCACGACGATATCGACTTGCTTGTTCCGCAGCCGCCAGAGCGTCGTGGCGCGCGCTTGTTGGATGTCCGCGTGCGGTGTAAGCCCGGCATAAGGATCGGTTTCCCACGCCGGAAATGGACTGACACGGCTCGCACCGCTTGTATTTAGCTCTGCGTGGAAATAATTGATGTCGGTGGCAAGCGCCTCGACTGCACGGTCCTGTGGCGCGACGACAATCAGCGGCCGCCGCACCGCCTGTGCTAAACCGGCAACGAACAACGCGCGCGCGCAGCCGGATAGACCGGACACCACGACATCGGTATCTCCCCGAAGCGCATCGGAAGCAATGCGGCGGAAGTCCGCTACTTCGGAGATGCGGGCGAGAATTTTATGAATGCGTTTTTCGAGAATCTCCATCACTCTTCACGCATTTCCACCGTATCGCGCCAATACCCGCTCAATGATCCCGGTCGTCGAACAGCCATCGACCAGCGGCAGCGCCACGACCTTCCCGCCCCATCTCTCGACTTCAGGCTGACCGACGATATTTGCCGTCCAGTCGGCGCCTTTGACGAGAACATCCGGCTGGATGTGCAAGATCGCTTCGAGCGGGGTGTCCTCTTCGAAAGTGCACACGAAATCCACCATTTCCATGCCGTCGAGCAATTCCGCACGTTCCGGCTGCGGGATGATCGGGCGGTTTGGCCCTTTCACGCGCGCAACGGAAAGATCGCTGTTGATTGCAACAACAAGGGCATCTCCTAAAGCCCGGGCACGGCGCAGCAGGTCGATGTGCCCGGAGTGCAGAATATCGAAGCAACCATTGGTGAAAACGACTCGCTTACCGAGGCCCTGAAGCGCGTGGACTTCCTTAGCGACAGCTTGGAGGGACGCGATCATAGTATCCGTCCATGATAGCATCGCGTTGTGTCGCGCCTCCGGCTCCAAGTTGTAACAGCCGCAATCTTCCTACTGGCCTGGACACAGTCTTCGGCGCTCGAACGCAAGCATGAATCGGGGATTCTGCCGATTGACCCGCCCACGCCTTACATCCGTTACTTTGGGCATGATTCACCGATCGCGCGTGTGCTCGTCGTGCATGGACTCGACGTCAGCAAAGAAGTGATGCGGCCGATTTCCGCGGCTCTCGCCGATGGCGGCTTCGAAGTTTACGCTATCGACCTTCCGGGCCACGGCGATTCGCCGGCGCCATTCCGCACCGATCTCGCCCAGCAAGCCATCCGCAACGCAAAAACCCACCTCGGTGACGAGACCATCGTCTTGGGCCATTCAATGGGTGCAGGCCTGCTGTTGGACCTTGCGGCGACGGAGCGCTTCTCGACAATGGTTCTGCTGTCACCACCGCCCCTTTCAGTGGGGGAAATCCATGCTGATCGTGTACTGATCGCGACCGGTGACATTGATATTCCGCGTATTCGAAACTTTGTTGCCATTGCAGCCGATATCGGCAATCCCAAAGTCGAAGCCTGGACATTGCCCTGGGGCGGTCACTCGGCTCCTATTTTCAATCCCGAATACGTTCGGCGCGTTGTGCAATGGCTCGGCGGCAACGGCGGCGCAACAAGAACAGCATCTCAATTCGTGTGGATTGCGTTAATGTTGGCTTCGGCCGTCACGTTTGGAGTCCTGTTGTTGCCTGGCCAGAAATTACAGCCGGCTGAATCTCACATTGCCCCGATCATTGTCCGCTACGTCGCGGCGGCAAGCCTGGCATTAGTAGTTTTGAAAATCATAAATCCGCTGCGCTGGCTCCGGTTGTTTGCGACGGATTACCTCATCAGTTTTGTTCTCGTGACCGGATTGGCGCTTCTGGCAGCTGTTAGTAAAACCATAAAGACACAAAGATACAAACGGGGCATGGTGACAGCGATTATGGCTGCTGCCTTTGTCATCGCTGTACCAGGGTTTGTGGTTTTCTCGCGCGTTATGCATATCTCCCTATCCGATGGCCGCTGGTGGCGATTTCCATGTATCGCGTTGGCCGGATTACCACTCTTCATCTCAGATGAATGGACCATCCGGCGAATTCATCCCCGTTGGAAATCGGACGCAGTTGCACTGCTCACACGAGGCCTGTTCCTGGCTTTTCTGTTGACGGGTGTTCTCACGTTCGACCGCGAAAGCGCTTTTATTGTGCTGATTGTGCCGTTAATCGTGATTTTCTGGATTGCACTGTGGTTTGCAACGGGAGTCGTTCATCGCCACACCCAAAGCCCCTTCGCGGCGGCCCTCTTCGCGTCAATCGTGCAAGGCTGGGCGTTTGCTGCCTGGTTTGTTACGATCTGACGCATGAAAACCCACTTGCGAGTTTTCCTGGTGATCGGTATTGCGGCGATTTCTCTGCAAGCGCAGCAAAAGCATCCGGACCTCAATGGCGTGTGGCAAGGACCCTACACACCCGATCTAACCCGCACGCTTCCCGCTGGTGGGACCATTCCCTTCTCTCTTTATGGAGCAGAGCGATTCCAGAAAGTCGATCCGGCGGACAATCCGGACGGCCTCTGTCTCCCCGTTGGTCCCGCTCGAGGGTTTCAAAGTCCGGCACCTTTTCAGTTCGTGCAGAACGACAATGCCATCGCCGTTCTGTTTGAAAACCAGCGTATCTTCCGGATCATTTACCTCGACGGCACAAAACATCCCGAAGAAATCGACGACTACCCGGAATGGATGGGGCATTCAGTCGGGCATTGGGAAGCAAACAAGCTGATCGTTGACACAGTTGGCATCAACGAACGGTCCTGGCTCGATACCACAGGGCATGAACACAGCGCCAAGCTGCGCTTAACCGAAACATTCGAAAAAACGGGGCCCGATACCATTCACTACAGTGTTACTTTCGATGATCCCGTATTCTTTACGCGGCCTTGGACGTCAGTGCGCGAGTTCAAACGGCAGAACACGCGGATCATGTCGTATTCCTGTGAGGAGAATGAGAAGGACCGTATCCACCTCCAATTAAAAGGAAAGTAGCACTTCCAGGATTTTTGGTTAACTTTGGCCCTGTCGTTATGGTTAAATATTCATACGTATGAATAATTATGCACATCGGGCGGCAATCGTCGGTGTCACTGGGTATGCCGGTCAGGAGCTGGATCGGATTCTGACCACCCATCCAAAATTCACGATTGCCGGACGATTCGCATCGAAAGCCGATGAGAAATCGCACGCGGAAGCATTCAGCATGGAGCGGCTCCGTTCCTTTTCCCCTGATGTGGTAGTGCTTGCGACCGAGCACGAGTTGTCGATGAAGCTCGTTCCGGAATTGCTTCGCGACGGATATCGCGTGGTTGACATGAGCGGCGCTTTTCGCTTGCGGGAACCTGCGCAATATGTGGAATGGTACGGCTTCGAGCACACTGCGCCGGAGCTACTGAAGGAGGCTGCCTATGGCCTGCCGGAATTTCTGTCCGAGCAGATTCGCGGGGCAAGGCTCGTTGCTAATCCCGGTTGTTATGCAACAGCTGCGGTGCTGCCGCTGATTCCGCTCTATGACGCGAACGCCATCGATCCCGCGTGCACGGTTGTCGTCGATGGGAAATCCGGCGTGTCGGGCGCCGGTCGCACGCCGAAACCAGAAACGCATTTTTGCGAGGTGAATGAAAACCTCAGCGCCTACGGCGTTCTGAAGCATCGGCACACGCCGGAAATGGTAGCTCAGCTTCGAGGGGCGACATTCGATAGGTTCGTCTTTACGCCGCATCTCATCCCGATCACGCGCGGGATATTGAATACGATTACTCTGCGAATGACTGGACGGGCTTCAGCACACTCGATCCTGGTCGAAGCGTACGCGAGGTCGCCATTTGTGCGCGTACTGCCGCCGGGTCAGCTTCCAAACGTGCACGGCGTAACCCGCACAAACCTGTGCTCCATTGGCGTGGTAACTAATGGAGCAAACACGGTTATCGTTTCAGCCATCGACAACCTCGTGAAGGGTGCTGCCGGCCAGGCTGTGCAGAATCTGAATCTCATGTTCGGGTGTGAACCCACCTCAGGGCTGCTCTCATGACAAAGGTGATCAAAGTCGGGGGAGTACTGCTGGAGGATCCCCAGAAAGCAGTCCACGCAATTCGCGGCGTTCAAACCGATCGCGCGGCCGTCGTGCACGGCGGCGGACTACAGATTACGCGCATGTTGGAGCGCATGGATGTGAAGTCCGTTTTCATCGAAGGACTACGGGTGACCGATGAAAACACTCTTGCCGCCGTCGCAGCAGCACTGCTGGGCGAGGTGCACGCGGCGCTCGTAAGAGAGCTTCGACGCCAGGGATTGCCTGCGGTAGGTATGTTCGGCGCAGTTCAGGCTTCAAAAAAAGAGGGGCCTTGGGGCCTGGTTGGAACGAACGTGCACGCCAATGCCGCAGCCTTAACGGCGCTACTGAACGGCGGGCACATGCCGGTCGTTCCGACGCTTGCGCTCGGTGACGATTCTTTGCTCAACGTGAACGGCGACGAAACGGCGGCCGCAGTTGCCGTCGCACTCCAATGCAGGGAGTTGGTTTTCCTGACGGATGTCGCTGGCGTCAAAAACGCCGACGGCACGGTGATTGAGAAGTTGAGTCGACCGGATGAGCTGCTGACCGCAAGCTTCGTCACGGGCGGAATGATTCCCAAGCTGCGCGCGGTGAAAGCCGCAATGGACGGCGGTATCGAAGTGGTGCGTGTCGGCCGCACGATATTCGGAGAAGCGTCATGACAATCCGGCAAGCCGAAAGCCAGGACGTCGATACGATGGTGCGGATAATTGCTCATTACGCATCTCAAGGGTTGATGCTGCCACGGTCCCACGCAGCACTGCAGGACGCCCTCTCGGATTATGTCGTCGCTGATATCAACGGCCAGGTCATCGGATGCGGTGGTCTGGAGCAATACACGAGAGACACGGCTGAGATTTACGGTCTCGCCACTGCGCCTGAAAACTCCATTCGTGGAACGGGCAGCGCCATCGTGCAAGCGCTGATCGAAAAAGCCCGCACAGAAAGAATCTCACAGGTATTCGCCTTAACTCTTGCGCCTGCGTTTTTTCAAAAAATGGGGTTTCGCATCGTCGAGCAAAAAGATCTTCCAATGAAAGTCTGGAAAGACTGCGTCGCCTGTCCGAAATACGGAAACTGCGACGAGGTTGCGATGCTGTTGGACCTCAACGCGCAATAGCAGCTCTCATCTGGATGCTGCTGCCGCGGTGCCGATCCAAAGCAAACCGGACAGCGCAACGGCGGCGGGCACGATCAATACTGCACGAGCCAAGCCGCTGAAATCGGCTAGCACGCCAATGATTGGCGGTGAGATTGCATCGCCCAACAAATGAATCGTGAAAATGCTCACCGCCACCGCCATTGCGCGCGCGCTAATCGGCACAACGTTGACGATCACGACGTTCACAGGACCCGTGCTTAGGAACAATAACAGCTCGGCCACAAACAACCATATGACATAAGCCGGAGCCGACGGTACCGTCAGGGCAAAGAAGGTTGGTACAGTCGCTGCGAGGCTCGAGAGACCACACAGCCAGAGTTGGCCGTGCTTCATGCGTGCGGAAAGGAAATCTCCCAAATAGCCGCCCACGAAAGTTCCGAACAGTCCGGCGACGACAGTCACACTAGCCACGACAAAATTTGCTTGCGATAACGTGCGGCCACGTACTCTCTCGAGATATTCCGGCATCCAGAATGCGAGACCACTGACCGCGAAAGTGTATGCCGCATACCCAATCACAGTTCCGCTGTACGCCAAATTACGCGCGAAGCCGAGCAGCGTCATCCGAATGGACTCGCGCGCTGCCGGTGCCCACTCTTCAGTGGCACCGCGAATCGGATCCGGGATGGTCAATGCAAGGCAGGCCATAAGGATCCCAGGCAAGCCCACGACATAGAAAGCCGCGCGCCAGCCCAGGGCGGGTTCAATCAAGCCTCCAAGCAGATAACCAACGGCGGCACCCACGGGGATCGCCACATAGAAAATGGCGAAGGCGCGGCCGCGTTGAGATCGCGGAAAGTAGTCGGACAACAGAGCCGGAGAAATCGTTCCATATGCGGCTTCGCCGATTCCGACACACGATCTTGCTATCATCAATTGACTAAAGCTCCGCATCACACCAGTAGCCGTTGTTGCAATACTCCAGGCGCCAACCCCGACGGCAATCAGCCGCGTTCGGGATAAACGGTCCCCAACAGCGCCAAAAAATGGCGACGTTATAAAGTAGGCAACCAAGAATGCCGTCGCGAGGAGACCAGCCTGAGTATTCGTTAGATCCAGTTCCGACTGCATGCGCGGCAAAACCGCGGCGATAATGTAGCGATCAATGTAATTCAGGAAGTTGAGAAGCGTTAGGACCGCAAGACCGTAGTAAGCGGCACGTTTTTGCATCGGGACACTATACGTCTCGCAGGACGGACGAATGGTTTTTCCGAGCGACGATATTTTCGGGCAAGAGATAGTCCGCCGGCAGTTCCGAGAAGTACTCGGAAAAAAGAGTCAGATCGATTTCGTTCAGTTGTTTGTTCTGATCGAGCGCCTCGCGGACGGCGCGGCCCACGATTTCGTGCGCGGTGCGAAATGGCACGCCTTTCATCACCAAGAAATCCGCGAGATCTGTAGCACCCATGAAAGAATCCGATGCCGCACGCTCTAACCGGTCGATTCGTAGCGTGACTGTACGAACAGATAGACGCAGCACACTCAAACAAAGCCGTAGATTCTCGAATGCCTTGAGGAATGTTTCTTTGTCTTCCTGAAGGTCTTTGTTGTAGCCCGTGGGAAGACCCTTCATCACACCAAGAAATCCCGCGAGCAAACCCGTCGTCATTGCCGCTTTTGCTCGAATGAGCTCGAATCCGTCCGGATTTTTCTTCTGAGGCATAAGACTGCTGCCGGTGGTGATTTTTTCCGACAATTCCAGAAAGCCGAATTCTTCGGTGGAATAAATGATCCAGTCTTCAGCCAGCCTGCTCGCATGCACGAGAAGGATGGAGGAATTTGAAAGGAATTCCAGAACGAAATCGCGATCGCATGTCGCATCTAGACTATTCGTCGAAACCTTCGCGAAGCCCAATTCCTTCGCGATAGCTTCGCGATCGACAGGAAAATTAGAACCCGCGACTGCGCCGGAGCCGAGCGGCAGAACGTCCACGCGCTTGAGCGATTGCTGGAACCGGTCTGCGTCACGCCCAAACATTTCATGATACGCGGAACAATAATGACTCCAGCGAATCGGTTGTGCGCGCCGCAGGTGGGTATACGCTGGAATGATGACGTCCGGATACTTAGCGCCGGTTTCTATCAGCGCGAGCTGCAGTGCTTCGAGGTCGGCCAGAATGAGGCCAACTGCTTTCCGCACGAACAATCGGAAATCCGTTGCGACTTGATCATTACGGCTACGGCCGGTATGCAGCTTGCCTGCTGCCGGTCCAATTTTAGAAGCGAGTGTCGCTTCGACGAAGGTGTGGATATCTTCGTAAGGCGCCGCCTTGACTTGATCGGGCGTGTATTCCAAAAGAATCTGCTCGAGCCCTTGATCGATCGTCTTCCATTCTTCCTGTTTCAGGACATCACAGCCCAGCAGAGCGCGCGCGTACGCACGGCTTGCGCGAATGTCGACTTCCAGGAGGACGGCATCGACGCCGAGCGACCGATTCATTTTTTCGAAAACCGGGTCGCTCTCTTCCTCAAACCGTCCTTGCCATAGTTTCATATTGATTCACCATCAGCCGAGATCGAACCGCTGCCGGCAAACCGAGAAGATTGATAAAGCCCTCGGCGTCGTGATGATTGTACGTGCCGGTGTCAAACGATGCGATGTCTTGTCGATACAGGCTGAATGGCGATACGCGACTCTTCACAGCCATCGTGCCTTTGTACAGGCTCATTGTAACGGAGCCGGTCACGACTTCCTGTGTCTTGTCGAAGAAAGCGTCGAATGCTTCACGGAGGGGAGTAAACCATTGGCCTTCGTAGACCATTTGGGAGTATGTGATCGCGAGAATGTCTTTTTGATACCTGGTTTGGCGATCCAGCACGAGCGATTCGAGTTCGCGATGCGCCGTGGTGATCAACGTCCCGCCTGGCGTTTCGTACACGCCACGAGATTTCATTCCGACGACGCGATTTTCGACGCAATCGGCACGGCCGATGCCGTTGGTTCCGGCAATCTCGTTCAAATCTTCGAGTAACTGCACGGGTGGAATTCGATATCCGTTGAGGCCCACGGGAATGCCTTGCTCGAAATCGACTGTAATTTCGCTTTCACCCTCCGGGCATGACCGCGGATCGAGGGTCAGCATGAAGAGATCTTCCGGCGGCGCCTTCGATGGATCTTCCAAAATTCCACCTTCGTGGCTCATGTGCCAGATGTTGCTATCGCGGCTATAGATCTTTTCTGCAGTCGCGGTGATTGGAACGTTCCGTTCCTTGGCGTATGCGATCGCGTCATGTCGCGACTGAATGTTCCATTCACGCCATGGAGCAATGATCTTGAGTTGGGGAGCGAATGCTTTGTAGGTCAACTCGAAGCGGACCTGATCGTTGCCTTTTCCAGTGCAACCATGCGCGACTGCGTCGGCACCTTCCGCCAGCGCTACCTCAACCTGCCGCTTCGCCAGCAGTGGGCGCGCAATCGACGTACCAAGCAAGTACTTGCCTTCATACATCGCCCCGGACTTGACGAGAGGCCAAAGATATTCCGCTACGAATTCGTGGCGCAGATCTTCCACATAGCACTTAGATGCGCCGGTTCGAATTGCCTTTTCTTCCAAACCCTGAAGCTCATCATCCTGGCCTATATTGCCGGCCATCGCGATGATTTCGCAGCCGTAGTTTTCCTTCAGCCACGGGATGATGATTGAGGTGTCCAGCCCACCCGAGTAGGCCAGGACGACCTTCTTTATGTCTTTTTTCATAGCTGCTCCCCATCCGTATTGGCGTCCACTCCACCGACGGCTTCCTTATGGTAGGCGGCTCTTTTGGCACTGCGCGCTCCAACCGACGCCCTCCTTGAAATCCGTTCAACCGGTTCTGCTAGACCCATAGTAGTTACCAGGATTGCTTTTTCTACGGGTAACCGATTAGCAGCTTGTCGAAAAACCACCGAATACTCGGATTCGATAACCGAATCCGTGACTTCCTGCCCGCGATGGGCCGGCAGACAATGCATGAATAACGTTTGCTTGCCCGTCGTCGCCATCAGTTTCTCGTTCACTTGATATGAATGAAAGATCTCGATGCGCGCCGCCAGCTCATGCTCCTGGCCCATGCTTGCCCAAACATCGGTGTAGATGGCATCGGCTCCCTTGACGTCCGCCGGTTTCGTCGACCACTCGACGTTCTCCTCCTTCGAAGGACCGTACCCTTCCGGGCAGATGACGCGGAATTTCAACCCAGCAAGAGCACACACGTGCGATAGCGAGCGCGACACATTGTTCCAATCGCCGACATAAACAAGGTCTTTGCCGGTAAACGTAGGCCAGATATCGGAGAGTGTGAGCAGGTCCGCGAGCGTCTGGCACGGATGTTCGTGATCGCTGAGTCCATTAATGACGGGAACGGAGGCAAACAGCGCCAAATTTTCCAGGTCTTCATGCTTAAACACGCGCGCCACGATCGCCTCGACCCAGCATGAAAGATTGCGAGCGAGATCCTGGATCGGCTCGCGCTCGCCAAGCCGGCTCTCGGCAGATCCCAACATTACCGGCCAACCTCCGAGTTGACGAATCGCAACTTCGAACGTCACGCGAGTTCGCAGCGATGGTTTTTCAAAGATCATCGCGACCGATTTCCCGTTGAGCGACTGAGCCAAGAGCGACTTAGACCGGAGATCTCGGGACAGCGCAAGCAAAGACGATAATTCCTGCGGGCGAAGCTGTGCCACGGACAGGAAATCGGAGTGCGCGGCGACACTGGTGCCTGAATAGTTATGCATATGATGAATAAGTATGCACCCTAAGCCTGGAGGGGTCAATCCTTTTGTTGTTATAATCTGCCGCGCCATGAAACGCCTTCGGCACAACGCCATCCTGGAAATTATTCGGTCCGGAGAAATCAGCAGCCAGGAAGACCTTCTGCATGGACTCAAGTCGCGGCACATTGAGGTTTCACAGTCGACCTTGTCGCGCGATATACAGGAGTTACGGCTGGCAAAGACCGCAGGCGTATACACCGTTGTCGATTCGGAACCGGCAAGCAAGGCTTCCGATGAGTCGATTCGCCGGATTATCCGCGAGTTCTTGATTGATGTTGAGGTGGCAAAGAACATCGTCGTCGTGAAAACCGGTCCTGGGCACGCGTCGACCGTCTCACAAGCACTCGATGAAGCCGGATGGCCCGAAGCTATCGGGACCATTGCCGGCGAGAACACGATTTTTATTGCAGTGCGCTCAGAGAGGGACGGAAAGAAACTCGAGCGGCGGATACGTGAGGCTTTAGGTCCGTAGAACGCCAGACTGATCCGGGCATGATTCCAATAATTGCATGATCGTTTTTCCGCTGAGCGGGTCAATGAAATTCGGGGCGATTTCAGCCAGAGGAACCAGCACGAATCGGCGTGCGGAAAAACTGGGGTGCGGTATCGTAAGCCCCGGCTTGCGAACGATGTCGCTGCCGTAAAATATGATGTCGATATCCAGTGTTCGCGGTCCCTTTGTGGTTTGCCGTATACGCTGATTTTCTTTTTCCACATCTAGGCAAATACGCAGTAACTCTTCTGGGTCGAGATCCGTATTACCTTCAATCACCGTGTTGAGGAACCACGGCTGATCTACGACCTCGCGCGGCTCGGTTGAGTATACGGAAGCGCAACGAACGGGCACGATGCCACGAGCAGCAAGACCGCGGATGCCGGCGCGCAGATGGTCTTCACGGTCACCGAGATTCGAGCCGAGAGCGAGATAAACCGACGTCATGAAGACTCACGTTACCACGACACCGCTGGAAGGCGTTCTGGTCATCAACATCGACTACTTTCGTGACGAGCGGGGATTTTTTATCGAATCCTGGAACAACCGCGATTTCGGGAAAGCAGGATTGTCGTTTGAGTTTGTGCAGGACTGTCATTCGCGATCCGGATATCGCGTGATTCGTGGATTGCATTATCAGGATATGCGCGCCCCGAGTGCGAAGCTTGTGCGCTGCACAACGGGCAGGATCCTGGATGTCGCAGTAGATCTCCGTGTCGGCTCGGCTACTTTCGGCAAATGGTTCAGCATCGAGCTAAATTCCGAAAACCAGACGCAGTTACTCGTGCCGGTGGGGTTTGCGCATGGTTTCGCGGCGTTGTCGGATGTTTGCGAAGTTCAATATAAGCAAACGGGGTTTTACGAACCGGAAACGGAAGGCGGCATCATGTGGAATGATCCCGACCTCGGGATCGCATGGCCATTTAGAGATCCCCTCCTGTCAAAGCGCGATCAGAATTTGATGTCTTTGAAACAGTACCAACAGAATCCAGCGTTCAAATAAAGCGTGCGGGACTACGACGCCTTACGCAATTTTCGATAAGCTGCGACGGCGCGGTTATGTGCGTCAAGCGTTTCGGAAAACGTGTGCCGCGATTCCACGGTCCGTACGAAGAAGAGATACCTCGTCATCGCGGGCTGAATCGCTGCAACTAACGACGCATACCCCGGGTTCGCGATCGGACCTGGAGGCAATCCAGGATTGACGTATGTGTTGTAGGGTGATTTGAATTGAAGGTCCGTAAGCGTGAGCTTGCCGCGATACCGATCAGCGTGTTCGAGCGCGTAAATCACGGTTGGGTCGCATTGAAGCAGGATATGCCGGTTCAGGCGGTTCAGATAAACCGACGCGATTACAGGTCGCTCATCCGGTTGAGCCGCTTCCGTTTCGACGAGCGATGCCAAGATAACCGTATTCCGTGCGTTCAGCGGCCACTTGTCAGACGGAAGCACTTGTTGAAGATGGCTGAGGGTTTGCTGAGATCGCGCCACCATGGCTTCGACCACTTGGCGTGGACCTGTATGGCTTGGAAATGAGTATGTCTCCGGAAATAGATAGCCTTCGACGGAAGTGGCCTTGTCATCAAAACGACGGACAAGTTCCGTTGCGCTTTCCGCAGCCTTCATGAATTGTTCCGCAGTCCCGAAACCATCCTCCTGCCACTTCTGCGCGATAGCCGCGGTAGTCAAACCCTCAGGCACTGTAAATTTATGAAGGTAAACGGACCCGCTTGCAATTTTGTCGATGACTTCCGGAGCCGTCATGGGACGGTCGAACAGATATTCGCCAGCCTGAAGCTTATTTCGGTTGCCGCTGTAGAAGATGTACGCAAGCGCCGCATAACGATTGGTAATGACTTTTTTCCCCGCGAGGAGTCCAACGATACCACGCGCGCCGAGGCCGTGAGGAATCTCGACAAGACCACCCTCGGCCGGGTTTCCAACAACACGCCACTCTCGGCGCGCGTAGAACGCAAGTCCCCCCATGGCTATCACTAAAATCAAAATGAGGAGTAGCAGCTTCTTCATGGGTTCATCATTTACGGCTTCACCCTGCCGGGTTCGCGCTCCGCGGGCGGCTATCTAAATAGTTTTGAAGGATAATCATGGCTGCGATTTTGTCGACCTGCTCTCGCCTTTGGCGCCAATTGAGACCCATCTGCTCGAGATGCTGTTCGGCTTCGAAGCTGGTCAGGCGCTCATCCCAAAAAATGACAGGGAGATCCAGCACCTTGTGCAATTCGTCGACAAACCCAGCAACCTTTTGACTCTGAGGACTTTCTTTTCCGTTCATATGAAGCGGCTGGCCAACTACAATCTCATGCACTTCGTTCTCCAGCGCGAGCCGCCGCAAAGTTTCGACGTCCGAGGTGAGATCTTTGCGCCTAATGGTAGGCCGCGATTGCGCGGTCAAGAGCAATGCATCACTGACAGCGACGCCGATCGTCTTGTCGCCAACGTCCAGAGCCATAACCCGCATATTTTCATGATACCGGCGTGGACATTCACCGGGCTATAATGAAACTACATTTACCTTGGGAGGTTCCATTTGAATTCGAAGAGTAAGTACGGGATTCTGCTGATCTCTTCGGTCCTTGTTATATACGCCATTATTGGCGGCGTGCTCGGCCGCGTCAGCGCGCAGAACGGATCGTACCAGCAGCTAACGATTTTTACGGAGGTTCTCAGCCGGGTCCAAAACGACTATGTCGACGAGCCGAATCTGAAGATAGCAGTCGACGGAGCGATTCGTGGATTGGTCGAAAGTATCGATCCATATGGAGGGTACCTCGGTCCCAAGGACGTCGCCTTCTTTAAAGAGTATTCCGCAAACCCACAGAAGATTGCGGGGATTGGTGTGACCTTGGCAAAGCCTGCCCGATTGGGTTATCCCGTCATTATCGCCACCATCCCCGGCGGTCCAGCGGCCAAGGCGGGACTCAACTCGGGAGACATTCTCGAAGCAATAGACGGCACGACCACGCGTGAATTGAATCTGGTTCAAATTAATGCGCTTTTTGCAACGCCTGTGGGCAAGCCGGTCGCGCTATCCGTTATTCGAAGCCGACGCGCCGATCCTGAGATCGTGAACGTAAACCGGGAAGTTGTAACAGCGCCGCCCGTCGACGCCAAGATGCTGGAAAATAACATCGCGTACATCAAGGTTCCGTATCTTGCTCCGGGAAAAGCTCAGGAGACCAAGCGCCAGCTTGACGGCCTTCTTAAAAAGGGTGCCGCCAGCGTGATTCTCGATCTTCGCTATACAGCCGGCGGTGACGATAAGGAAGCATTGGAAATTGCGAATCTTTTTATCGACTCCGGCCCGCTTGGTTATCTAGGCTCGACAAATTCTTCGCAAGCACAGAAAAAACCCAAAGAGGCATTGAACGCGGATCCGAAACAGCATTTAACGAAAGCACCATTAGCGGTGTTGGTAAATCAGGGAACCGCTGCGGCGGCTGAACTGGTCGCCGGGGCTGTTGCAGACAATCATCGCGGTCAAGTAGTGGGCGTAAAGACTTTCGGCATCGGTTCCGTTCAAAAGCTGATTCCGTTAGAGGGCGGCTATGGATTGTTGATCTCGACGGCCAAGTACTACACACCGGCGGGTAAAGAAATTCAGGACATTGAGCCCCAGGATTCCGGGATCAAACCAACTATAGAAATCCGGCAGACGGTCGAAGAAAACTTGGATTTAGCAGATGATGCGATCGATGCCCCGCCTCCTCCAAAAGAACCCGTTAAAGAGGAAGATCGCCAACTGAACAAGGCCATCGAGATCCTCAAAGATCCGAGCAAGATCTCCGCAACAAAGAAAGCCGCGTAAGATTCAGATCCCTCGTCCCCATTTTGGGGACGAGGGCTACAATTCAGACGTGATCGTACAATTTAATGGCGTCTCGAAGTCGTTCGGTTCGCAAAGTGTGCTTCGGGATGTCGGATTCCAAATCAATCCCCCTGAAAAAGTAGGTCTGATAGGAGCAAATGGCGCCGGTAAGACGACGCTCCTTAAACTCATCGCCGCAGTTTACGAGCCGGATACCGGATCCATCATCCGTAAGTCGGATTTGCAAATAGGCACGCTGGATCAAATCCCGGATTTCCACGAGGGAACAACTGTCGCCGAAGAGGCCCTGCGTTCTTTCGGCTTCCTGCGTCGCATGGAGTCCGAGATGCGGGAATTGGAACAAGCCATTGCATCCGGCAGTGCGCCGGACGTTCTCGATCGATATTCGCATTTGCAGCATGAATTTGAGCTGAAGGGCGGTTATAGCTATCGTGCGCGGACTGCAGCCGCGCTGCACGGCGTCGGATTCTCTGATGATGCCTTCGAGCGGGCCAGTCGCAATCTCTCGGGTGGAGAGAAAAACCGGCTGGCGCTCGCAAAGCTGCTTTTGTCCGGATCGGAATTGTTGTTGTTGGACGAGCCCACAAACCACTTGGACATTCGCTCGATTGAGTGGCTCGAAAAATTCTTGAGGGAAACCGATAAGACCATTGTGGTTGTATCACACGATCGCGTTTTTCTCGATCGTGTGGTGAATCGAATCATTGAGCTCGGTAGCGGCCAACTCCAAGACTATCGCGGCAATTACTCCAAATACCTGGAGCAGCGCGCGGATCGGGTCGCACGTCAACAAAAAGAATGGCAACTCCAAAGCGAATGGATCGAGAAACAAGAAGACTACATCAGACGAAACATTGCGGGGCAAAAGACAAAACAGGCTCAGAGCAGGCGCAAGCTACTGGCCCGGGTGAAGCCGCTGGAGAAACCGAAAGGCGCGCCCGCGCAAGTGAAGTTCAGGTTCAGGTCGATCGAACGAAGTGGCCGGTACGTAGTAACCGTACGCGATCTCACGATTGGATACGACGCAACGCCGCTGGTTGAAAGGATCGGATTCGAAGTACAGCGAGGAGAGCGTTGGGCGATACTCGGGCCAAATGGTGCCGGTAAAACAACTTTGCTGAGAACACTGATTGGTGCGCGTGCGCCCATTGAAGGCGAGTTGGATTGGAATGAGGCACTCGACATCGGCTATTACGATCAACAACTACAGGATCTGAATGTGGAGGCCACGGTGTTGGACCAGATCCGCGAGTTGGATTTGACAGCGACCGATGAAGAGCTTCGGTTTTACGTCGCGCAATTTTTGTTTACAGGCGAAGACGTGTTCAAGAAAGTGGGGCAATTGAGTGGCGGGGAGAAGTCACGGCTGACGCTTGCGCGACTGATTTACGTTGCGCCTCAGCTACTGGCGCTTGACGAGCCGACGAACCACCTGGATATTGCTTCAAGGGAAGCGCTGGAATCGGCTCTCCTCGAGTATCCGGGAACGATTTTGTTTGTGACACACGATCGTTATCTCGTGCAAAAGATTGCCACGCATTTGGTTTATGTCGAGAAGGGTCGCGCGCATGTCTTCGATCGGTTGAGCGCGTTTGAGGAATGGCTGGAAGCCCCGGAGACGGTGACGATGGGCAATGACAGTGCCGGGGGTCGTCGGGCCAGCCGGAGGCCATTGAAGGCGACCGGCCTGTCTAAAAACAAGCGTGACCAGCTCGAAAGGGAAATTGCAGAACTGGAGAAACGGATCGGTTCCATTGAAAGTGAAATTGCGGAATTAGAGCTTTCTTTTCAGAATCCTGCGACCGGGACAGACTGGGAAACGACGCACCGGCGGTACGCGGAATTGAAAGTAACGTTGGATAGTCTATACAACGAGTTAGCGACCCGCTGGGAATTAATGGGGTGATGCGCTAAGATGAGGGGTTCGTGCCAGCTTGAAATCCTGGACTATGCAGCGCAACATCCGAAATATCAATGTCCGCGGCGCCCGACAGCACAACCTCAAAGGTATTGACGTCGAAATCCCTCGCAACAAGCTCACTGTCATCACCGGCCTTAGCGGCTCCGGGAAGTCGAGCTTGGCATTCGATACGATCTACGCCGAAGGGCAGCGCCGGTACGTAGAGTCGCTATCTGCGTACGCACGACAGTTCCTGGACCGGCTCGAACCACCGGACGTCGATTCGATTGAGGGCCTATCGCCCTCGATTTCTATAGAGCAAAAGACAGCTTCAAGAAGCCCGCGTTCAACCGTCGGTACGGTCACAGAGATTTATGACTATCTTCGCCTCCTGTTTTCTTCTGTTGGTGTGCCCCATTGTTATCAATGCGGAAAACCAATATCCAAGCAAACACCTGATCAGATCGTCCGGCATCTGAAGACATTGCCTGAAGGCGAACGCGTGATGATCCTCGCCCCGATCGTCCGGGGCCGCAAAGGCGAGTTTAAAAAGCAACTTGAGGCTTTAGCGAAGACGGGATACGTACGCGGCCGAATTGACGGCGTTCTCCACAATCTCGACGAACCGATCCAATTAGATAAGAAAAAGAATCACTCGATCGAGATCGTCGTCGATCGTTTGATGATCAAGAAGGACATCGAAAAGCGACTTGAAGCGTCGATCGATCAGGCAATCAAGCTGGCGAAGGGGATTGTCCTTGTAGCCATCGTGGACGGTGACGAACGACTTTATTCGGAGAAGATGGCTTGTGTCGACTGCGGCGTCAGCATTCCAGCCATCGAGCCCCGCACGTTTTCCTTCAACAGTATTTATGGGGCATGCGAAGTCTGTAATGGGCTTGGCATGAAATACGACTTCGATCCAACACGCATCGTCACCGATCGTTCCAAACCTCTACTCGCCGGTGCGTTGGGCCTCTCCGATGGATGGTGCGACGAAAATTTCGAAGAGCAAATGAAGAAGATCGCTGCTCACGTTGGAGCAGATTTATCCGTTCCGTTCGAGCAGCTGCTACCAAAGGTCCAGTCAGCGATCTTCTACGGCGTCAAAGATCGCGGTAAGCACCTCAAAGGAATTATTGACCTTCTGAATGACTATTACGGCCAAGACCTGCTCACGTCCGATGATTTGGCGGACATCATGGTGACGCGGCCATGCGCTGCGTGTCACGGCGCTCGATTGAAACCGGAGAGCCTTGCCGTACGCGTGGTGAATCGGAGCATATCGGAAATCGTATCCTGGCCCATTGCCGATTCCCTCAAGTTCTTCGCCGACCTGAAGCTTGGTGACAGAGAAGAGCTTATTGCCGGACGTATCATTCGAGAAATTCGCGACCGGCTGGAATTCCTCGATGCTGTTGGTCTGAACTATCTGAGCCTGGATCGCGCCGCCAACACTCTTTCTGGTGGAGAGAGCCAGCGCATCCGGCTTGCGACGCAAATCGGCTCCAGGCTCCGTGGTGTTTTGTACGTTCTCGATGAGCCCTCCATTGGCTTACACCACAAGGACAATTCGCGACTCTTGGCAACTCTGGAAGAATTGCGCGACCTGGGTAACACCGTCATCGTCGTCGAACATGATGAAGAGACCATCCGCCGCGCCGACTACGTCATTGATCTGGGTCCTGGCGCCGGCACTGAGGGCGGGCATTTGGTCGCTGCCGGAAGCCCGGACGCTTTGGCTCAAGCGACCAACAGTCTAACAGGTCAGTATTTATCAGGCAGAAATGAGATCCGCGTCCCGCACAAACGACGCTCCCCGAATGGGAAGGCGCTGGTTGTCCGCGGCGCCTCCGAACATAATTTGCAAAATATCGATGTGTCCTTCCCGCTCGGATTAATGACGGTCGTCAGCGGCGTTTCCGGTTCAGGCAAGTCGACGCTGGTGAATGAAATTCTGTATAAGGCACTCGCAAAAAACATCTATCGCTCGCTCGACGATCCCGGCGCACATAAAGCCATCGAGGGTTTGGAATTCATCGACAAAGTGATCGAGATCGATCAGTCGGCGATCGGCCGGACGCCACGATCCAATCCGGCCACGTACACTGGTGTTTTCACACCGATTCGCGAGCTGTACGCAATGCTGCCGGAATCTCGAGCGCGCGGATACAAAGCCGGGCGTTTCAGCTTTAATGTGAAGGGCGGACGCTGTGAAGCGTGCCAAGGAGATGGCCTGCGCAAAATCGAGATGAGCTTCCTTCCGAACGTATAC
>DATFXZ010000326.1:0-4937 GCA_035315305.1 Terriglobia bacterium
GCAAGGTTACGGCAATTATGGGGCGCTATACCTTCGCCCGATCCAGTTTGTGCTGAAGCTTTGTTCTGACGTTTGGTCAATAACTAGAGATTTCTACATACGGAGCTCAATATGAAGAATGCAAACCGCACTAGCATTCTAGTGTTTGTGACGATCGTGGTGGTTTCGAAAATCCTCTTTGCGCAATCGGATCTCGGCACGATTTCTGGGTTTGTCAGGGATCCGTCCGGCGCATCCATTCCTGATGCCGCTGTCACGATCAAGAATCAGACTGGCATCGAACGTCAGGTGAGGACGAATGAGTCTGGTTTTTATACCATAACCAACATCCCGCCTGGGTTCTATACCATGAGTGCCGACAAGCCCGGCTTTCAAAGGTACGAATCGACAAATAACAAGCTGGACCCGAGCGGACGTCTGGCGATCGATGCGACGCTCAAGGTGGGGGGCGCGACAGAAAGCATCGTAGTTGAGGCGACAACCGCGTTAGTACAAACGGAATCAGCAACAGTTCAAAAGCTCATCACCAGAGAGCAGATTGATTCGCTTGAGCTCAATGGACGCAACCCGGTCGGTCTTGCGTCACTGGTGCCCGGAGCTCGCGCGACAACGCTCGCAAACTTAACCTTCGGTTTGAACCAAGGCCCGCAGAATTTCAATGGCTCACGCAATCCCGAAAACTTGATCACATTTGATGGCGCTCCAGCCACACGCACGCGCTCCAACGGAACCAGTATCGGCGCCGCCGATGTCGATTCCACGCAGGAAGTGCAAATTCTTACTGCCAATTACTCGCCGGAATACGGCCGCGCTTCGGGCGCCCAGATCCGCATTATCACCAAAACGGGCACGCAGGAGTTTCACGGGGCCGCTTACGAGTACCTTCGTAACAACGCCCTGAACGCGAACACCTGGTCACGTAATGCCAATCCATTAACTGGGTCCGCCGCGCCCCTGCATTACAACCAGTTTGGGTACAACATCGGTGGGCCGATATACATTCCGGAAAAATTCAACGCAGATAAAAGCAAACTCTTCTTCTATTGGGGCCAGGAGTGGCTCAAATATCACTTCGTCGAGTCGGGTTCAACGGTGGGGAATGCCGGGTTGCTGTCAGTCCCGACGTTGAAAATGCGTCAGGGTGATTTCAGTGAGCTGCTCAACCCAGATAATCCCTTTATCACGCGAAGGGATTCAGCCGGCAACAAGATACCTGTCTTCATCAGAGACCCGCAGTCCGACGCGGCCTCGCAGTGCGGGCAGGTCATTTCGCCTGGCAACTTCAACACGAATGGTTGCTTCCAAGGCAATATCATTCCGCAAGATCGCGTAAGTCCGAACGGGCTCGGTATTCTGAATGCCTGGCCTGTTCCAAACCTCACGAATTTCATTGGCGGCAACGGCAACTGGTTTGCCGCGGCTCTCCACACTTACGATCAGCGAAAGGACTCGCTTTCTCTTGATGCGAACCTGACGGACAGGCAGCGGCTCACATTCCGGCGCCAAAATTATACGTATCTGGAGTATCAACCGCTGGACGGCAATACCGATCGCACGCCAAAGTTTTTTGACCGGCCTAACCAAACCAATTCGCTGAACCACGTGTGGACAATTAGTCCAACCAAGGTTAATGAACTCCTGGTAACTGCGAGTTTGGATGTTGTACGGATTCCAGTCGACGCAGCGCATTTCTTCGATCGGACGAAGGCCGGACTCAATTACCCATACATCTTTAACGATGGAAAGTTGCTGCCGAACCGAATCCCAACGGTGACTATGGCCAACTTCTCTACCCTGAGTGGCGGGCCCTATCCATCACGCTCTTCCGGTCCCATTATTGGCCTATCCGATAGTCTTACGTGGATTCGAGGAAGTCACACGCTGAAATTCGGTGGCCTGTTCGAGCGGGCCGGTGAGAATGACAATGATGAGATCAACGTCCAAGCTTGCCCCACCTGCACGAACAACCAGAACGGCCAGTTCCAGTTCACAGACGGCCGCGCAGGAGGAACTGGGGTCGCCGTAGCTAACGCAGCTCTAGGATTATTCGATACCTATTCGGAAATCGGTCATCGCGCATACACGCTCTTTCGAGCGAACATGTGGGAAGGATTCGCCCAAGATTCCTGGTCGGCCACGCAAAAACTCCACGTCGACTACGGTGCGCGTTATACGGTCATTGTTCCATACCACGCGAAGTGGGGAAACATGATCGTGTTTGATCCAAGGTTCTACGATCCAAGCAAAGCGGTAACGATCGATCGCACCACTGGTCTTATCCTGGGTACGATCGACAAGAACGGTCTTGTGACCGGTACTGGAACCACGAAAGATCTTTACAACGGGATGGTTATTCCGGGCAATGCGTTTCCGTCTTCGGCGCAGGGCCGCGTCCCCGAGGCGGACCCGAATCAATTCGATTTCAGTCGCTTGTTCCGCGGCGTTCCAGACCATTACTCGGATATCCAATGGGGCAATATCCAGCCGCGTCTTGGCATGGCCTACCGACTGAGCGATAAGAACGTAATTCGAGTCGGTGCTGGACGTTTCATCACGCGCCTGGGTGTGAGCGACTCCATTTTCCTTGGCGGAAATCCGCCGTTTCAACCGAACGCCAGCGTCTCAAATGGCTTGGTGGACAATCCTGGAGGCGGTGGGCCCAGGAACATCCCGTTGGTCGTTACCAGCCAGAGCAAGACTTTCAATAATCCGGAAGCATGGAATTGGAACGTAACATTTGAGCGAGAGTTCATTTTGAAAACGACCCTCAGCGTCGCGTACGTAGGTCGGCGGGGTCTTCATTTGCAACGCGAGGCGAATATCAATCAGCCGACAACGGCTGCTGTCGCGGCAGATCCAACCGCAAACATTAATTTCTTACGGCCATACAAAGGGTTCGGTTCGATTCGTCAGACGGACAACGTAGCCACGTCGCGTTACAACGCGCTGCAATTGAACTGGACTCGCCGCTGGACGAAGAGGTTGGCATTTGGCGTAGCTTACACGCTATCGAAGAGTATGGATGACGGCTCGAACCAACGCGATGTTGTTCCCAACACCTACGACACGAGCACGATGTGGGGACCCTCTGAGTTCGATGCGCGTCATACTCTCGTAATCAACTACATCTACGGACTGCCGTTTTTCAGCGACACATCCAAGCTGAGCGGCAAACTGCTGGGTGGATGGCAAATCAGCGGAATCAGTCAATTCCAAACCGGGTTACCTTGCGGTGTTGCACAATCCAGAGACATCGCAGGCGTGGGACTCGACTCCAACTTCAATTGCGGTGTTAATGGGCAATACTGGGTGGTCAATGGCGATCCCAAGATCATCGGCACGTTCGGCACGACTGGCCAATGGTTCGCAACCAAGAATGCTGACGGCACCCCCATCTTTACAGCCCCGGCAGCAGGGACTTTCAACACCCAACGCGTTCGAAATCTGATCTACCAACCTGGATTCCAGAACTGGAATCTCGGATTGTTCAAATCATTTCCAGTTGGGGAAAGGTCGGGAGTGCAGTTCCGTGCCGAAGCATTTAACTTCATCAACCATCCCAACTGGGGTGGGGGCAGCGGTGGTATCCCCGGAACCACGGCCGTGAACTTCGACCCTACCAGCTCGAACTTTGGCAAAGTGACGACAAAGGGTGGCGGCGTTGGCGGTGGCGAGCGAAATATCCAACTGTCGCTCCGCGTTTATTTCTGAACTCGAGCAGGTTAACCGTAATAGTTTGACAGGCAGCGGTCCATCACCCACGAGGTCCGGGCACCGCTCTCGCCCGTTGATGAGCACGTGTCGCGTCCGAGAAGTTCATCAACGATCGTTTGGATTAGCGGCTGGTGGACATGAAGTGGATTGCGCATAGGGTAGACATCGTCCTTTCCGCCGTATGCAACCGAGATGTCGCTATCCGTAAAGACGGGCGTCTTCAATTCACCGTCCGAACCAGTAAAAACAATGTGGTCCACTATGTCGGGCGCATTGAAATTCCAGATGCCAGTTCCCACGATATCGCCAGTAAATCGAAACACTGCGCCGGTAATATCCTCTGCCTCATAAGCGCGGCCGCTGTTGACTGCGAACCCCTCGACGGCGGAGATGGGACCAACAAGAAAATCAAGCAGGTCGAAGCAATGCGAACCCAGGTCTAGAAACAAGCCGCCTCCTGCAATGGCGGGGTCGAAGCGCCACGCACGGGCCTTCTCTCCTGTCGAAAGAGGAGCGTGCACACGAATATGAACGGACGTCAGGCGTCCGATGACGCCGGACTCCAGAAGAGCCCGTACTTTCAAAAACCGGGGAAGTGTCCTCCGATAATACGCAACCCAGAGCGGCGCGCCTGCTTTACGGAATGCTTCCACCATCCGGACACACTCCGCGTGATTGATTGCCATGGGCTTTTCCACCAGGCAAGGCTTGCCCGCGCGAGCTACTCTCAGCGCGAGCTCACAATGGCTCGACGGTGGAGTCGCCACATACACCGCATCCACTTCCGGATCGTCAATGAGGGCGTCTGCTTGCGAGTATGCGCGTGGAATGCTGTGGCGGGTGGCGAAGTCCTCGGCTCTTAACCGATCGCGTCGCATGACAGCGACCAAAGCGGATCCGTTCGCCTTTTGGAATCCGGGGCCGCTCTTGACCTCAGCTACGTCGCCGCAACCAATCATGCCCCAACGGACAGTACGAAGAATCGGCATCGTGATAGTCGATACTACACTAGGCCGGCGCGTGCGGCAGCGTCCTGAGACTGGAGCACGGCGGCCCCCGCGCCGACTTTTTTGGAGAACAACATTTTGCCGAATCCGCATAATTGAACACATGCCAAGAAGAAGTCGCGATAGCTGATCGTTATCAGTTTGCTGACGAAGAAGCGATGGAGCAGCTCCGAAGCGGACGCACCAGACGATCCAATGACAGTAATCGGCTCTGTT
>DATFXZ010000327.1:0-11046 GCA_035315305.1 Terriglobia bacterium
TCTCGTCGCAATTCTCTTCGATTTGGTGATACGTTTCTTTCTACCCATTTGTCCTCCTAGGCGGGTTGAATGGTCAGGCTTGCCTCGACGAGTCAGAGCGTCGGGGCGAGCCGCTGTGTCCGACTGGTCCTTCATCGTTCATCCACGCCATCCGCGGCTATAATCGTCTGGTGTCGAGAATCATTTCGGATAAGGTCATCATCATCACCGGCGCGTCCAGCGGCATCGGCCGTGCGACAGCGGCCGCACTAGCGCGAGATCGGGCAAAGTTGGTGCTCGTGGCTAGACGCGAGAAGATGCTGCAATCTCTGGCGGAAGAAGTCAGAAACACAGGGGGGACTGCGTTTGTCCTGCCTCTCGATTTGCGCCAAAGAGATCAGGTCAAGCAGATGGTTCATTCCACGCAGGATCAGTTTGGCCGCATCGACGTTCTCATCAACAACGCCGCGTTTGGTTACTATGGATCTGTCGAAAATACTTCCGCCGAAATTGTTCGTGAAATTTTTGATTTGAATTTCGAATCCCCGCTTCTCGCATCGCAACTCGTGATTCCCATCATGAGGACGCAAGGTGGCGGTCACATCATCAATGTGTCCTCCGTAGCCGGCAAACGCGGGCTTCCGCTGAGCGGTATTTATTGCGCCACGAAATTTGCATTAAACGGGATCAGCGAAGCATTGCGTGTTGAAGTGCAAGGCTCTGGGATCGACGTAAGCATTATCAACCCCGCAGCTACACGAACGGAATTTGGAGCGAACGTTCGATACGGGGACGTCACCGCGAAATTTAAAGCGATGGGACGGATCCAATCGGCCGAAGAAGTTGCTGCGGCCATTGTTCAATGCATCAAGAAGCCGAAGGCTGAAGTCTACCCGTATCGGGCGAGCCGGCTCCTGGTATGGATCAACGCCGTAGCGCCTTCTCTCGTCGACAAAGTCATGAGGCGTTTTTTCCGCGAAAGAATTGGCGCCAGAGCCAACGCGAGTACGTGAAGCGTGTCGCCATTATCGGCGGTGGGTTAGCCGGTCTCAGTTGCGCATACTCACTCAAACTCCGCGGAATAGATACCACCGTTTTCGACGCTGCATTCAAGCCGGGAGGCCGTGACACAGCTGCGTTTTATTTACTCGCGCCCGATCTGTTCCGAAATACTTTTCAGCTGATCGATCGCCTCGGTTTGGCCGGCGAGATCACTGCAATTTCTCCGCACGCCGGGCAGGTTTACAAACGTCGTATTTATCACCACCGTGTTGCATCGGCGACCGGACTCCTGTCTTTCAAAGGCTTGAACATCGTGGACAAGGCCCTCCTTCCACGAATGGCATACTTGCTGGCGCGGCATGCTTCACATCTGGATTTTCATGATCCGGCAAAAGGACTTCAGTTCGATAACGAAACCGTCGCCTTGTTCGTCAAGCGCGAGTTGTCGCAGAACGTTTTGAACTACGTAGCCGGCCCGTTGATCTCTACTCTGTTTTCTTATGGCTCGGATGAAACGTCGGCTTGGCTGTATCTGGTTTTAGCGAAGCACATGCATAACGTGCGAATGACTACGGTGCGCGGGGGCATTCAGAGGGTCGCGGCTGCTCTTTCGAGGGAGTTACGCGTTGTGACCGGCTGCGAGGTCCGGCACGTCGAGACCGATGGTGAAACGTACATCGTCGCAGCCGAAAATTTTTCCGATCTCGTCGTGGCCGTGCCGGGTGATACGGTATTGAAGATTGCTGGAATCGATGGTTTGTTATCAGATGAAGATCAGCAATTCTTCCGCGGTTGCACCTATCAGCGTGTACTTAGTGTACAAGTTGCCACCGCGCGTCCCCTAGACGGCCGCTGTTACGCCGTATCGATCCCGCGAGTAGAGAATCTGTCGGCATCGACCATCTCCTTCCACGATTACATCGACCCCTCTGCCGTTCCCAATGGCGAAGGACTTGTTACGGTATCCGGAGGCGGATCAAACGTTAATTCCGTTCAGTTGCTGGACGACCTGAAGAAGTTATATCCCGTCGAGCCGCTGTGGACAGAAGTCGTAGAGTGGAATCCCGGTACGCCAAAATTCCCTCCGGGTCGGTATCGAGAAATCACGGAATTTCAACGGCGCAAACGGCGGCCGGGTTTGTTCTTTTGCGGTGATTATTTGTTGGGGCCGTTCATAGAGGGCGCGATCACGACGGGACTGCAGGCGGCGGCGGTTATCGAAAGTTGAAAGTCCGGAACCGCCTGTTACATTTCTTGCACCGGTGCGTTCTGATGAACAGGAAGAGGCGTTCCAGCCGGGTTCTGCGGGATCGCCTGAGATCGCCTCCGCACTCCGGGCATCTGATATACGCAGACTCCAGAAAGATCGATCCAAGCCGAACCCTTCCGCATTTCGAACAACGGAAGGGCTGTTTCAACTTCAGGATTGCAATCCGGTCTTTTAAGCCGCGAGGCGTGGCTCTAGACCAATGCGTGTTGTTGCATCGCGGGCAGTACATCATAACCGGAATATTCTATTCGCTTCGGTCCTGCCATTCTTCGAACCACGCCATCTGAATCGCTTCCAATTTTTTTTCATTCGAATTCTTTGGATCGTCGCTGAAGCCCTCGAGACCCACGACCCATTTATGAAGATCCGTGAAGCGGACCGTAAGCGGGTCGGTTTCGGGAAACTTGTCGGCTAAAGCTATAGCGATGTCCTCGGTGGTTGTCCACGTCAACGATTTACTCATTGTCGATTTCCCTCACACGCTTGTCCTTCAGCGCCTTTGCAATCGCCGCGTTCATGATCATCTCTGCCAGATGCATGGTCGCATTGCTCAGCCTTTCGATTGCTTCGCGAATAGCCTGATGATTGTTACTTCTCATGGCCTCGCGCAGGTTTTTGTTGGCGGCGGCGATTTCTGTCTTTTCCTCCTCAGATAAATTGGGGTACTGGTCGTCGGCGATGCCTTTCATCGTCGCATTCAATACGGTTTCGGCTTCGTTTCGCGCCTCGATGACCAATCGCGCTTCGATGTCGGCCTCGGCGTATTCAAACGATTCAAGAATCATCTGCTCGACCTGTTCGTCCGTTAAGCCGTATGTTGGTTTGACCTCGATCGACTGATATTTGGAGGTCCGCTGCTCCTGCGCGGATACGCTGAGAATTCCATCTGCGTCGATCAAGAATTTCACCTCGATGCGAGGCATTCCGGCAGACATTGGCGGAATGTCTCTAAGATCGAATTGGGCAAGGCTGCGGCAATCCTTTACAAGCTCCCGCTCACCTTGGAGGACGTGAATTTTGACGTTCGTTTGACCATCAATGAAGGTCGTGAACATTTCCGTGGCACTAGCGGGAATTGTGGAGTTGCGCGGAATGATTTTGGACATAACCCCGCCCATTGTCTCGATGCCTAAAGAGAGAGGCGTCACGTCCAGCAGCAGCATGTCGCGTTTACCGCCCGCGAGGATGTCCGCTTGGACCGCGGCGCCGAGTGCGACCACTTCGTCCGGATTCAGTTCTGTGTGCGGCATTCTTCCGAAAAGATCCTGAACCCTCTGCCGTACAAGTGGAATTCTCGTCGAGCCACCCACCATCACGACTTCGTCGATTTCATTTGCCCTCAAACTCGCATCCTGCAACGCCTGACGGCAGGGCTTCAATGTCCGTTCGATGATGGGATCGATGAGACTGTTGAATTCCGAGCGGTCAATGGCTCGTTTGTAGCCGAGCGGTTCAATAACAATATGAGCGGTCTCGGCGGCGGATAAATCCTCTTTTGCTTTAGTGACAGCTTTGCGTATCGCGGGTATTAGGGGACTGACCTCAAATTCCTGGTTTTCGGAATTTCGAGTCTGTTTCCGAACTTCATCGAGCACAAGCCGAATCAAGATCTCATCGATGTCGTCTCCCCCGAGATGCGTGTCTCCACTTGTGGACAAGACCTCAAAAATACCCTCGCTGAGCTTCAAAATCGAAATGTCGAATGTTCCCCCGCCAAAATCGTAAACAGCGATCCGGCCTTGCTTCCGCTTGTCGATGCCATAAGCAAGCGAGGCGGCCGTCGGCTCGTTGACGATCCGGAGAACATCCAGACCCGCAATGCGTCCGGCATCTTTCGTCGCCTGCCGCTGCGCATCGTTGAAATAGGCAGGCACGGTGATTACTGCATTTTTGATTTCTTCGCCAAGCGCCGCCTCGGCATTTCGCTTGAGCTCGCGCAAGATGAATGCGGACAGTTCGGGCGGAGTATAGTCGCGGCCAAAGATTTTCAACCGGATGATGTGTTCGCTTTCAGGTGAAACTTCGAATGGAAGCAAAGGCAAGTCCCCGCGAACGTCATCGATGCCTTTGCCCATAAATCGCTTGATGGAGAAGACGGTGTTCTTCGGCTTCTCAACCATCTTTTCTTTGGCGCCGTTGCCGATGAGAACTTGCCCGGCCTCATCGAAGTAGATGACCGAAGGCACAAGTTTGTTTCCGTCCGGACCGGGGATCACGCGTGGTATACCATCCTCGACGATTGCAACCAGACTGTTTGTTGTTCCTAAATCAATTCCGACAATTTTGGGCATTCGATGATTCAGACTACCTTTCGAAGCCACAGATTGCACAGATTCCGCTGAATCGGCGGAATCCGCGGCTTCACTTTTCCAGATCTCTTTCCAGATTTCGGATGTAAGAGGACTCCGACAAAATCTCTGCAAGCTTCGCCAAGTGTTCTTTTCGCACTGCTTCCGAAGCGCCGCTCTGAACCAGGTCATCCCAGTCCAGGCTCGTTTTCTCTAATTCCTTGTCAAATCGCTCACGCTTTTCTTTAATCTGCGCTCGGAGCGAGTCGACTTCCTCTATGGACGCGCGTCCAGCTTTTACTTCCTCGAGCTGCTCATTGATCTCGAAAACTTCCATCAACAAAGCCTGCGGCACCTTGCTTCCATCGGGCTTGAATCCGTAGAGACTCAGCAGATATTCGACTCGTCGGATCGGATGACGCAACGTGCGGTACGCATCATTCAGCAGCGCCGTCATTCGGACTGCCTGAGTCTTCTCGGAAGGCGAGGCGGTCGAAAAGTAATCCGGGTGATACTTGCGGCTCAGTTCGTGAAATGTTTTTTCGAGTGCTGCCAAGTCGATGCCCAAAATTTTGGGCAGACCAAACACCTCGAAGTAATCCATGGTTTGAGAGAGGCGTGAGACGGTTAAGTTGAAAACGAGCTGCCGCAACCACAGCTCTTCTTCGCGTTTGGGTTCATAAAGACGAACCCTTTACCCATCAATCCGCTGTCGTAATCGAGAACAGTTCCGTTCAAATAGATGTAACTCTTCAAATCACAAAACAGCTTGACGTTTTCGCGTTCGAAGACTTTGTCGCCCGTCCGCGCCTGGCTCTCGAACGTGAGGTTATACGAAAGGCCGGAGCACCCTCCGCCTTTCACACCGACGCGTAAGCCTGCAGCCTGGACACCTTCCTTATCCATCATGCGGCGAACTTCTTCTACGGCTTTGTCGGTAATCTCGATTGCCATTGTTCGTTGTTACCCTTTATGGCCGTTCTTCTTCTTCCAGTCATGAATTGCGGCTTTGATCGCATCTTCGGCAAGAACCGAACAGTGAATCTTCACCGGTGGAAGACTAAGCTCCTTCACTATGTCCGTGTTCTTGATCGCCAAAGCTTCAGCCAAAGTCTTGCCCTTGACCCACTCGGTCGCGAGGCTCGAGCTTGCGATGGCGCTGCCGCAACCAAATGTCTTGAACTTTGCATCTTCAATGACGCCGCTCTCTTCATTGACTTTGATCTGGAGCTTCATAACGTCACCGCATTCGGGGGCGCCGACAAGACCAGTACCCACATTGGGATCTTCCTTGGAAAGGGCGCCTACGTTCCGTGGATTGTTGTAGTGATCGATTACCTTGTCTGAATATGCCATTTCATTTCTCCTCAAAAAGCCGTTGTAGAGGCAGTCTATGACCGCCCTAAGTGGGCGCCCATAGACCGCCCCTACAGTCACGCTTCCGTAGCCCAATGCACCGACTTCAAGTCGATACCTTCTTTCGCCATTTCATATAACGGCGATAGTTCTCGCAGCCGCCGCACAACTTCAATGACACGGCTCGCAACGTAGTCCACTTCTTCTTCCGTATTGAAGCGGCCAATGCCGAACCGGATGGAAGTGTGCGCCAGGTCTTCGCCGACGCCGAGAGCTTTCAGGACATACGACGGCTCCAAGCTCGCGGAAGTGCAAGCCGAGCCTGACGAAACTGCAACGTCGTTAATACCCATCAAGAGCGATTCTCCTTCGACATACGCGAAGCTCATGTTCAGGTTGCCGGGCAGTCTCTTTTCAAGATGGCCGTTGATGTAAACCTCATCCAATTCCCGTTCGAGCGTTGTGCGAAGTTTTTCCCGCAACCGGAACATCTCAGCCGACTCTGTGGCGAGACTTTCGCGTGCAACCCGCGCTGCCTTGCCAAACCCAACGATACCGGGGACGTTCAACGTTCCCGATCGCATACCGCGCTCGTGCCCGCCACCGTCGATGATCGGAGTCAAGAGTACTCGTGGATTTCTCCGGCGGACGAACAGCGCCCCCACACCTTTGGGGCCGTAAATTTTGTGTGCGGATAGCGACGCGATGTCCACATTCATTTCATTGACGTTGAACGGAATCTTGCCGGCCGCCTGTACCGCGTCGGTGTGAAAGAGCACCCCACGTTCACGCGCGATCTTGCCGACTTCCTTAACGTCCTGGATCACTCCGACTTCGTTATTCGCCGCCATGATTGAAATCAGGATTGTTTTGTCAGTGATGGCTTTGCGGAGATCATCCAGATCGACGATGCCTTTATTGTCCACCGGCAGGAACGTGACGCGGAATCCTTCCTTCTCGAGGTGCTTGCAGGTGTCCAGAATAGCCTTGTGTTCGGTGACACACGTAACGATGTGATCGCCCTTCTCGCGATACATCCAGGCGGCGCCTTTCACCGCCAAGTTATCCGACTCCGTTGCGCCGCTCGTGAACACGATCTCTCGCGGATCGGCTCCGATCAAAGCCGCAATTTCTTTCCGTCCGCCTTCAACCGCTTGCTCTGCTTCCCACCCGAATTTGTGATTCCGGCTTGCGGCATTGCCGAATCGTTCCTGGAGGTAGGGCAGCATGGCGTCAAGCACGCGCGGATCAAGCGGCGTCGTCGCGTGATTGTCCATGTAAATCGGCAGCTTAACCATTTGTCTTCCTCTTTAGCCTAGTTCGTTGCTAACTCGTAAATCGACGTATCTCCCAAGACGCGAACCACTTTAGCCTTGATTTTCAAAAGTGGATCTTTAACCGAGCACACCTGCAATTGCTGGCAGTCGTCGCCGCGTTCGCAAGGGGTGATGGAGATCGGTCCTTCCAAAGCCTCGACTACATCAACAATGGAGATGCTGGCCGGATGCTTCGCCAAAACATATCCTCCGTTAATGCCCTGCTGGGAAGTCAGCAATCCCTTACGCGCCAATCGTTGCAACACTTTAGCCAGCAGTTCAGCGGGGATGTTGTAGTGAGCCGCTATCTCCCGCGCGCTAATCGACTCATCGTTGTGTTGCGCTAAATGCTTCAAAGCAATCAACCCATAGTCCGATTTTTTCGACAGCCGAAACATCTTGTCTTCGCCTCGGTTAACCCCGACCTTTTCGGTCGGACTTTTTTAACTGTATGGATTTGTGCTTCGAAAATCAACAGCTAACTTCGTGAATCACCTCTGTTAATGAGGTTATGCGCCGAAGGTGGGTTTTTGCCGGGTGCCGGTTACTCCGATCGACGAGAACAGCGGATAGTCCGGCCCGGATAGCGGGTTCGACATCATCATGAGGGCTGTCGCCGACGAGCAGCACTGCGGATGCGGGCACCCCTAAGGCGCCCACGGCGGCGTCGAAAATTCCTGGGTCCGGCTTTCCGCAACCCACTTCGCTGGAGATCGTGATCGCATCGAAAAAACCGCGAACTCCCAAAGCATCCAGGACGGAATAAATGCGACTGTCGAAATTCGAAATGACGCCAAGCTTGAGTCCGAGGTTTTTGAGCTGTTTCAAGGTGTCGACGGTTTCGGGAAATAACATCCAGCCCTGAGCGCTACGAAAGTTGTCATAGAGGCGATCAAAAAACTCGTCGAAATTCTCGACCATGCCCACGTCGGTGAAAACTCGAAACACGATGTCTTTCCACCATCGCTTTTCGTTTTGAACCGAAACCGGGCCGGCTCCGCGAAAATGTCGGACGAAAGCTGCCTGAATGGCATCTGCGTCTGCTTGCGATCCGTGCTGACGCGCGAAGGCGGCGTAGATTTCACCAACTGAGCCGCGGGTCGTGAAGAGCGTTTCGGCCGCATCGAAAAGGATCGCGCGGAATCTCATGGGTTTGGTTCGATATTATTCAACGGACGGGCGAGCTTGAGAGTGGACTTCAATTCGGTTGAGATCGACCAGCGACAGACCGTTGTGATCTTCGCCCCACGGAATTCGAACGATTAAGGTTTTTTTTGTGGCTACGAGTTCTGTGTGGCGAGATGGAGAGTCCCATTCGCTCATGATCTGCGTGCGGAACCCCTCGGAGTGGAAGAACCGCCGAAGTGTCGGCACCGCGTCCTGGTAAACGCCGTCCCAGTTTTTGCCGAAGTCGTTGCCTTCGAGGAATCGTTCCAGCCTGCTGATCCATTCGGCCTTCATAGAGGGGCAATTCTAACCCCCGCCTCTGGACTCTTCAACGACAACTAGCGCTTAAGAAGATATTAAGAAATTGCGCCGACGCATTCGTAGGCGCCGCGCCTACATTGACAACCGCCCTTTCAGCCGTGGCACACTCTGCCCGATCCCAACGGATAAATGCATTCACACGAATCTATTGGTTGTGCGAAGATGACGGCCATCCTAAGGAGATGCACATGAAGCGATTTCCCACGCCAATGAAACTGTTGGTGCTTGCTGCCGTTATGGTGGCCGGCTCCACCGTTTCGGCCCAACAGAGTGCGCGAAAATTCATTCCAGTGACTGACGCAATGCTTCAGAAGCCGGATCCCGGCGACTGGTTGATGTGGCGGCGCACGCTCGACGGGTGGGGCTACAGTCCGCTGGCTCAAATCAACAAAACGAACGTTGCACAATTGCGAATGGTATGGACGCGAGCCCTGAGCGCAGGGAATACGCAAGAGACCACACCGCTCATTCACGATGGCGTGATGTATCTTTCGAGTGCAGGAGACTACATCCAGGCGCTCGATGCGAAAACAGGCGATTTCATTTGGGACTATCAGCGCCCGTTGAAGGAGGGTGGACGGCGAGACAAGAGCCGCAACATCGCGATCTACGGGAACACGATCATCGATACAAGCTCCGACAATATGGTTTACGCGGTCGATGCGCAAAGCGGCAAGCTGAGTTGGGAAACACAGATCCTCGATCCGAAATTGCCCGCCAACCCGAGTTCAGGGCCTATCATCGCAAATGGCAAAGTCATCTCGGGACGGCAATGTCAACCGGGAGCAGGTCACGATGGGTGCATTATTACGGCTCACGACGCCAAAACAGGTAAGGAACTTTGGCGCACGAGCACAATTCCGAAACCCGGAGAGCCTGGCGATGAGACCTGGGGCGGCGTTCCGATGGAGCAGCGCTGGCACATCGGCACTTGGATGGTTCCTAGCTACGATCCCGAGTTGAATTTGATTTATGTCGGGACATCAGTGACGATACCCGCGCCGAAGTTCATCCTCGGTGGTAATAACAACAAACACCTTTATCACAACTCGACGCTGGCCCTGAACGCAGACACCGGGAAGATCGTCTGGTACTACCAACACATCGTCGATCATTGGGATCTCGATCATCCGTTCGAGCGAATCCTCGTCGATACGGTTGTAGCTCCCAATCCGCGAGAAGTTTCCTGGATCAACCCGAAGATAAAACCCGGAGAGCGGCGAAAAGTCATCACTGGGATTCCGGGTAAGACCGGCATCGTTTACACCCTTGATCGCCAGACCGGCGAATTTCTTTGGGCGCGGCCTACGGTCACACAGAATGTCGTGAGCAATATCGATGGCGGCACCGGCGCCGTCACGATGAACGAAGAGGTCATCTTCAGCGGCATCAACCAGAGTCGCGTGGTGTGCCCTGGTAGCAATGGTGGTAAGAACTGGCCTGCAGGCGCATACAGCCCCCTCACGAACATGATCTACATGCCGCTGCAGAATATGTGCATGACCGCAACGACAACCACCGACCAGCGCGATCCTTCAAAGGTGTATGGCATCAGTATGAATCCGCAGATGGCGCCCGGAACTGATAAGGTCGGGGCCGTTTGGGGTATCTCAGTCGAAACCGGCCAAACGGTTTGGAAGCAGGAACAGCGTGCCGGCGCAATGCCGTTGGTTGCGACGGGCGGCGGGCTGGTGTTCGGAGGCGACGTGAACGGCCGGTTCAAAGCGTTCGATGACAAAACAGGAAAGGTGCTGTGGGAAGTGAATCTTGGTTCTCAGGTGAGTGGCTTTCCTGTGACGTTCGCCGTTGGCGGCAAGGAGTATGTGGCCGTGACTACTGGTGCATCACTGGTAGGGAATTCTGCGCTTCGTATGACGCCGGAGCTCAAGCCGGGTACCGCAGCGAACGTTTTTGTTTTTTCGCTGCCTTGAGATGGTGTGTGAGCGACCCCGAGCCGCCTGAGGCGGCAGGGGGTCGGTCACACACCATCTCAAATCAGAGTCTCCGCGTTTGCCTCGGACTCAACCATGCGAAAATCAGAACATGGCGAAGATCTATCCTTTCCGGAGTCTGCAATACGACCGCGACAAAATCCCCATCGAGAAAGTCGTCACACAACCCTACGACAAGATCTCCAAAGAGATGCAGGAACGGTATTACGCTTCGCATCCGAACAACATCGTCCGGTTCGTGTTTGGCAAAACTGATCCGAATGACTCACCGACCAATAACGTCTACACACGCGCGGCCGCTGATCTCAAGGAGTGGCGGTCAAGTGGAGTGCTGCACCTGCTTCCGGAGCCCGCGTTCTTTATTTACTCCCAGCGATTCATTGTGCCGGACAGCG
>DATFXZ010000328.1:0-18213 GCA_035315305.1 Terriglobia bacterium
TCTTGTCGAGTGGCAGCAGGAAATGAAGGATCCGGCGGATTTTTTAAGCACCCTGAAAATCGATCTCTATCCCGAAGAAGTCTATACGTTCACACCGAAAGGTAAAGTGGTCACCTTGCCTCGCGACGCCACGCCCGTGGATTTCGCTTACGCAATTCACACTGAAGTTGGGCACAGCTGCGTTGGTGCGAAAATCAACGCACGAATGACACCGCTGCGGACAAAGCTTCGAAACGGCGACATCGTCGAGATCATTACGCAGCCCGGTCATAAGCCAAGTCGCGACTGGCTCTCATTCGTCAAGACCTCGCGTGCGCGAAACAAGATTCGTCACTGGCTCACGCAGCAAGAGAGTGAAAAGGCAATTGAGCTGGGCCGCAAAATGCTCGAGAAGGAAGCTCGCAAATACAAAAAGAACGCAAAAGAGCTTCTAACGAGCGAGCAGATGCATGCGCTGCTTTCCGAATACGGCTCGAGCAAAGTGGAGGATCTCCTGTCCGCGATCGGCTACGGTAAGGTTTCAGCCAAGCAAGTTATCTCGCGTCTCTCTCCCGACGGGCTGAAAGAGTCGCCTGTGGAAGAAGAATCGATGATCACGTCCGTCGTCAAGCGCGTTCTCGGAATTGGCGGTGAGGCGAAACTTCAAGTTAAAGGGTTCGATGACCTGCTTGTGTATCGGGCGAAGTGCTGCAACCCCATTCGTGGCGAGGAAGTGATCGGCTATATTACTCGCGGCAAAGGTGTTGCCGTGCACTCGAAGAATTGTCCGAATGTGCAGAATCTGCTTTACGAACCGGACCGCAAAATTGAAGTTGAGTGGGCGTCCACCGCGCCTTCCGCGGAGGCGTACGCCGTGCCGTTAACGATTCTGACGGAGGATCGCCCCGGAATGCTTGCAGAAATCGCGGCCGCGATTTCAGAGGTGCGCTCGAACATCTTAAATGTGGAAGCCAGAACTGCCGACGAACGCGGAATCATCGACATTACGGTTGAAATACCCGATATGAAGCATCTCGAACGAGTCATCTCGTCAGTGAAGAAGATTGACGGGGTGTATGACGTCACACGTTCAAGCCGGACGGTGAACACGGCGAGGTAGTGTAAAATCTAAATCTTTTCGATGGACAAACAAGTCATCTCTACTCCCAACGCTCCTTCAGCCATCGGCCCATACTCACAAGCGATTCGCGCCGGAAATTTGCTTTTTGTTTCAGGCCAGATTTCCATCGATCCATCGACCGGAAACCTGATCGACGACAAAACCATTCAAGGCCAGACGCGACGTGTGCTACAGAACCTGATCGCGATCGTAGAGGCCGCCGGCGGATCAGCACAGAACATTGTCAAGACTACTGTCTTTCTGCGCGACATGAGTGATTTCGGCGAAATGAATGCCGTTTACTCGACGTTCTTCACCGCCTCCCCGCCGGCCCGCGCCACTGTTGAGGCCGCCCGTCTTCCCCGCGACGTGTCCGTTGAAATTGACTGCATAGCCGTCATTTAATCGGTGCCGATCAGCGTCAGTTTCCACGACAAATCGTGTCATTAGAAGATGTAGGGCTCGCCCGCAAGTCCTTAAAGCACAGTAGGAAAGCGCTTGGCCGACAACGTGCACATATAAGCGACGCCAGGGATGGCAGTTCGTCGTTCGACGCGGGTGGGCGAAAGGATGCTGTCCATCCGCGTTACCCCCTTCTTCTCCCCCTGAAAGCGCATTATTAATGACCGACTAGCCGTTCGGCTGATGCGCTCCTCCTCCGTTTTGGTTGATGCTGTGTGCCAGGAGAAAAGCATGCAAAGCACATGGCAACAATTATCGAAGGAAATTTCCGAAAGTGTCGCGCGCGCTGGGCGAGCTGTCGTGGCAGTTGACGGGGGATCCGGGCACACATCAAGCGGAATTTTGTGGCGATCCGATCTTGTTTTGACTGCCGCCCATACCATCCGGCCGAACGCAGATATCCATATCATTCCACGCCCAGGATATTCTGTCCGCGCCCAACTCGCCGGAAAGGGGCCGGGAGCTGATGTCGCACTCCTCCGAGCCAGTCAAGAGATCAGCGCTGAACATGCAGAATTCGGGGAGACGACTTCCCTGGCCGTCGGTGAAATTGTTGTTGCAATCGGTCGAACACGCCGAGGCAATTTGGTAGCAAGTTCCGGAATTCTCAGCGGACTCATGGGTGAATGGCAGTTCGGACGTACGCGGATCGATCAATTCATTCGGCCTGATCTGACGTTGTATTCCGGTTTTTCAGGCGGAGCATTGGTCGGAGCTGACAGTAAGATCCTCGGAATGACGACAAGCGGCGTCGCTCGCGGAAGGCCAATTACAATACCGTCGTCCACACTGACTCGCATCGCTGAGGAGCTTAGTGAAAAAGGACATCTTAAAACTCCGTACATCGGTGTCGTAATGCAGCCGGTGCCGATCCCCGAATCCCTGCAAAAAACGAGCGGAGTAACCGCAGCGACTGGTTTGCTGGCCATGCACGTTGAAGCAAGCGGCCCTGCAGACAACGCCGGCGTTCTTTTGGGTGATGTTCTTGTTCAGCTCAACGAAGAACGGTTCGATGATCTTAGCGATCTGCAGGGTATTCTCCGCCGCTTGGGCGTCAATCAGGAAGTAAAGGCGATTCTCATTCGCGGTGGGCAAAAAGTCGAATTGACCGTCAAGATTGGCGAGCGTCCGCTACGCTAATGTCATGTTGGAAGTCATCATCATGGCTCCGTCCACCAGGCGGCGCGATTGGCTACACCAGGCGTTGCAGGGCAGGCCGGATATTCGGGTTGCAGGTAAGTCACCGACTTTTTCCTTCCTCCGATCGCTGATGAGCGAAAGGATCCCGGATGTCGTTTTGATCGATCTGGAGTCGGCTCCAGACTTCGATCTCGCTCGGGATTGGTTGCAGGAATTGACGGAACTCGCCCCTGTTGTATTGCTCGCTGCTGCGCCCGATCCCGCCGTTTTCAATCGTCTTGTCCAGGTAGCAAGTGGCGCGATGCTGCGAGTTGACGCATCGCCCGAACAGATCGTTCGGGCCATTGAAGCGGCATCCACCGGTCTGATTACATTCGATAGTTCTCTGATTGCGGAATCGGAAACTCCCGACCAGCTTTCAGAGGAGCTCACGTCGCGCGAAACCGAAGTCCTCCGCTTGCTGGCCGAGGGTTTTGGCAATCGAGAGATCGCCGCCCGGCTCGACATTTCCGAACATACGATTAAGTTTCACATCCGCTCGATACTCGGAAAACTTGGCGCATCGACACGCACTGAGGCAGTAACGCGCGGCTTTCGTGCCGGATTGATCGATTTGTAGAGTGCTGTATTTATTTAATGCGCGTCCGATGACGCAGGTCCAAACCGAAATTTCCGAGCTCATCTCTCGAGGCAAGAATCGAACTGTTCCGGCTGACGAAATACTCAATGAGTATGACTTGCTGCCGGTTTGAAGAGAGGTCTTGAGAATATGTCACCGTCAAGTCTTTTGTGACTTGTTCCGAGAGAGTGATTCGGGTTCCAGGATTGGCTTCGGTTCCCACCAAGAACGGATCTACCCGAACACGTGCCGTCCCCAATAAACCGAGCCGGTTGCCCACACGTTGTCGGAGCAAATCGAAGAGGATTGATGTCGCTCCGCTTTGAAACAGCTTCTCGCTGCTAGGAACTGCTGAGCTCGCCGGATTGCGCTGTGCAGCGAGCTCTTCGCGAGTGCGGCCGCCGGCGATAAGACTCACGATTTCCAATTCCGGCAACGGCGGATCCGATCGAATGGACAACTTCGGGTTGTCGCCGCGTCCGGTAATGGAAAGGATCACCCGATAATCGCGGACTTGCGACTCCGCCTCGATATCAATCACCGGTTGTATTCGCAACGGATCCACGAAATCGATGTTGCCGCGCGTTACGATGTATTTATTGCCCTGAAACGTTAACGTGCCACCGCTCGCCTCGATGTGTCCAGTGATCGACGGCTCATCCACTGTGCCTTTCCAATCGAGATCGACACGTGCCTCGACATCCGCCAGCTGATTCTGGATCGTAATGTTTTTCCCACCCTCAATGTGCAGTGAGAGACGCAGACCACCCAACGGAGACGACGAAGGCGTGCGCAGCTTTTCGTCGCTCATTAAGGCGAGAAAGTCTTCGAAATTGCTGCGCAAAGCGAGACTTTCAATCTCGACATTTCCCTCCAGCAGTGGTGAATCCAATGATCCTCGAAGGCGCAGCCCGGCGTTGACCACTGTCCGCATCCCTTCCGGATATCCACGAAGTCGAACGTTCTTTCCATCGATTTGAACGTTCATCCCCTGCACTGTGCCACCTTGCAGAAGCGCAGTTCCTTCAACAGTAACAGTGCCGCCGCCGGCGGTGCCTTCAATCTTGTCTATCCGCATCTGATTTTGATTGAACGACAAAGTGCCATTCAAATTTGTCAAACCGGTGAAGAATTCAGTACGGCGAAGTGAAGCGTTTCTCAAAACCGCGCTGCCTCGCAGATCCGGCGCCTGAGTCGTGCCTCGAACGTCAACCTGGAGATTAATAACGCCGGTTGAGGCCAGGTTCGGAATTTTTGCCTCAATGAGCTTTAGATCAACTGCGCCCGTTACGCGCACATTCAATGGTGCCGGTTCTCGAAGGCCGATCGTTCCTGCGAGACTGACTTCCGTCGATTGCCCGGTGATCGTGATACTGGTGATGGTCAGTTCGTTGGGATCGAAGGAAAACGTGAACGGTTCTGTCGGATGAAGCGTCGTGTCTCTGACACGAATATCAGCGCTTTCAATGCGTCCTTCGCCGCGTAATCGACTGCTATCTGTGAGAACTCCTGAGAAATTCGCATTTCCCGTAGCGATGATGCTGGATCCTTCTGATAATTTCGAGACATCGTCCAGGTGATACTGGATGAAACTGGCGCGTGCAGTGAAGGGGTAACCCGGCGCGGCGGTATCGATTTGCGCTTTTACGTTGAGATTGCGGCCCGCATCGAATTCGGCATCGAGTTTGGTGCCCATGGAAGCAAGGGTGACGCGTACCTGAGGAAATGTCTCGCCGTTGAGAGATATGTTCTGCAGGGTGGCAGTTCCGCGCACATTCGGCTGTTGGATGCTACCGTGCCCCTGCAGATCTGCTTGTTGAATCACACCTTGAATCGCATCCGGCAAGCCGAACGGATGAAACATTTGCAGATTTACAGAATTCACACGAGCTGTGAATTCGACCGCTTGTGAGACGCGGTCAAATGAAACATTTCCGGTCAGGGTTGAGCCGGCTTGGCGAATCGACAATTGAGAAATTTCGACCAGCGGGTCGACAAAACGAACGTGACCTCGAGCGTTTCCAACCAGACGATTATCGAGAGACAAATTGTCCGCTCTTATATCTCCTTCGAGCCTGATATTGGGCGAAATGCTGGTGACGCGAACGTCGCCGGCAAACACACCACCGATGTCACGATTGACGAATCGCCTAATGTCCTGAGCGGCAACACGAGTAGATTCAACTCGCACATCAATGGGTGATCCTGACAGAGCAGTATTGCCATTAATGACAACCTCCGACTCGCCCTGCCTGACACGGACCTTCTTGAGAGCGGCATGCTCTGCTGCTAGATCGAGCTGGATACCACCTGCTGCGTGTTGAATCGTCCACTGGCGGTATACGTGATTGTCCAGCGTGAATTCACCATCGAGTACCGGCTTTGCGATCGGTCCCGAAACTGTACCGACGAAGGTCGCACGTCCATTCGCGTCCGGATAGAGAAATGCGACGTCTTTCGTGTCCGGCGAATTCACATTGACCTTGAGGTCGGACCTTGTGGAATGGATGACCCCATCCGCTTTCAATGCCGTTGAGTGTAGGCGCATGTCAGCGTTTGCGACACGCGTTTCCTCGGGAGTTAGGCCGAAGTCCGTTGACCCATCAACGGGGAGTGCAACGACGTCGGCAGCTGTTGGTGGTTGATAACTCTTCAAATCGATGTGGCCCGAGAAATCGAAGACCCTAAGCTTTCCTTCAAACCAGCCATTCAGTGTGCCTGATGCGGTTGAATAGATTCGATACCGAGGATCCCAGGGGAACGCGCGTTTGAGGTCCGCGGTATCGATATTTGCGTAGTTCAGATTCAAATGGACTCGGGAAGGTCCTGGCAGGTTCTCGACTTCCGCATCGCCGACGACAGATCCACCGACAAACTCGTTTTTGAAATTGTGGAAGGTGAGTCGTCGATCAGGATAACGATATGTATACTCGCCGCTCAGCTTCGTCGCATGCCATCCTTCAAAGTCGATTTCTTCGGATGTCGCGACGCCTTGTGTGGAAAACGCGTCCCTCGAGAATTCCAGAGATCCATTGGCTGTTGCTTTGCCGGAGAACTTCTCAGGGATGAAGAAATAGTTCAGGAACGGAACCTGCAGCGCGCCAGTGTATTCGAGCTTCCCCGAGATATCGGTACTAAGTACCTGGTTGATTTTGCCCTGAAGCTTAAGCTCGTTCTGGGCCGATGTCAGGATGATCCGGTGGGCGAGCACAGTTGCCCGCGTGTAATCAAGTTCGGCTGAAAGCGTATACGGAATCGCGAGTCTTACTCCAGGGGACCGGTCCACGACGCCGTCATAACGAAGGTGAGCATTGAGGACTTCCCGTCGGCCGTCGTAATTGAGGAGTGCTGTCAGGTTTGTCAGCGACAGGTCAAGGTCGATACGGCGCTCATTCAAGATGGCCGAGCCGTTCACCACGTTGAAGTTTTCGATCGATATTTCAAAATCGACCGGCTTAGTTAGAGGTTGTGTCTCGGGAGTTGGAAAGTTCGTCTTTCCATCCGGTGTAACGATGACGTGGAACTCCGGTTGGGTGATCGTCAGCTCGAAGAGATCGATTCGATGTTGAAGCAGTGTGCGAAAATCCAAACCGATGTCGATGCGGGTAAAGTGAGCGAGAGGGGCATGATCCGGCCCTTCCAACCCATGAAGGACCAGGTCCTCCAAGCGAAATCGCCGCTCCCAAAAACTCCAATGAAAATCTCGCAGCGTTACCGTTGCGCCGGTTCTTCTCTGAATCTCGTCGATGATCGAACGGCGGGCACGAGCCTCGAACGCCCTCGAATTGACGTACGCAATTGCCCCTGCGATCGCTGCGACGATTACGAGTACAGCGATGCCGAGCGATGCAATGATGCGCCGCCTACTGAAAAACCTCAACATTGCTCCTTCTGCGTATGGCTTTCAACCACCCATCCACTTCATGATCCAGGCTCTCTTGAATCACGTTTTCCCGGATTCCCTTTGCCATCTCAGGATCGGTCAAGGGTGGAATTGATTGCATTCCTCGCGCACGTGCTTCCGGCAGGAACACTTCGTCGTAGTATTTCCGGATTTCATCATCTGTTGGTCGGATAAATTGCCGGAATCTTACGTCGAAAAATTTTTGCATTCGGATCCGCTGGCGTACGGCATTGCGTAATGCATCAGACGCCCGGCTCGCTGAAAGATTGAACTTTTCTACAGCCGAATCGACTTCGGCATCTGCGACGTCGAGGTTCGGATAGTCGGCGATTTGCCGCTCGATGAGGAAGTTGTCAACTAGCAGTTTCGCGAGTGCCGCATCGTCATCGCTCGCTTCTTCACCCAATTGCGCTCGGATCTGTCTCTCCTGGCGGAGATCGCTCAAGGTGATGACATGGCCTTCAACCACCGCCACGACGCGATCGATTACTTCCGCTCGACCGCTCAATGTAAACCACAGAGACACAAAGACACAGAGAAGCAAATATCGGCAGCTCTGTGTCTTTGTATCTCTGTGGTTCAAAACGGATTCCCCAATGTGAAAGAGATTTTCAGTCTAGGTTCCAGTGTTCCATCCGGCCGTCTCTCCGGCCTTAAATTTATTCCGAAATCCAGCCGGGCGGGCCCGACCGGGGTTTGATAACGGAATCCAAAACCTGCCGTGTGCGTGAACTCGCTCAAGTGTACGTCCGGAATACTCGGAAACACATTTCCTGTGTCATAAAACACCGCACCCCAAAGTCCGCTGAGTGGAAATGCACGCAACGGCACCCGATACTCGATGTTTCCAATGGTCAGCACGTTTCCGCCTTGCAGGTCTGGTATCGAAGGTGGCCGTGCCTCATCCAGACCGAAGCCTCGCAGGGTGGTCGAGCCGCCCGCAAAGTAACGTTCCGTTGCAGGCAGTTGCTGTCTTTGTCCCGGAGCGAACGCCGCAGTGCGTCCGTACGGATGATTCCATCCGAATCGGCCTGACGTTGCCAACACGCCGTCTGCTACCGGAAAGTAATGACTCGATTGGTTAAAGAGAGACGTGAAATCCAACTCCGAGCCGAATATACCGTTGGCGACCTGGAAGGTTGTAGTGCTGAAGGATCCGGTTGTTGGATTCACGGGGTCGTTGCGATGATCTGTAACTAACGAAACGCCGAGTCGCCCGATCTGGCAAATCTTACAAGGCCCGATCTGCGAAGTCACAGATGGATCGTTTGGATTAGTGGGCGCGTGTGGATTGACGCCGATATCGCCAATATCCACGGTCTGGTAACTCGAGGTGATAAGGAAATTGTTCTGAACCGAAAATCGCTTTAACGCCTGAAGAGAAAAATCGATCCGGTCGGCAGTATAGAACGGCCGCTCCGAGTGCTCGATAAATGATGATGCAAAACCATCTAATTCGTGATTGAACAGGCGCGGTTCGCGATACGTAGCTTGCCCCAACCGCTCGCGGTAGCTCATGCGGGTACGAAAGCTAATTGACCGGTTCAGACCAAACAAATTGTTATGAGAGATCTCGAAGCTACCTCGGGCCTGCTCGAATTCTTGATAGCCGACGCCATAGGTCAGCAGGATCGGTTTCGCGTCTTCGACTTGAATCAGCACGTTGCGAATGCCGACAAGGCCCTGATCAAGCGGGACGACCTCAACGCGGCTAAACAGTCCGGTGGCGTAAAGACGCTGCTGGGCTGCAAGTATCATTTCGGGATCATAAGGCTTGTATTCCTGTAAACGACTGCTGCGCCGAATGACTTTGTCTTTGGTGATCGTGTTTCCTGCCACCAGGATGGATCCGATGATGTATGTCGCGCCCTCGGTAATCTGGAAGGAAACACGCATGCCATTGTTGGACTCGATACGTTCGACTGTTCGTTCGACGCGGGCATCGGCGTAGCCACGGGAATAGTAAAAACGTGTCAGGGCTGCACGCGCCTCATCGACGGCCCCGGGCGTGTACGTGTCCCCTTCTTTGATACCAAGAGCCTCACGCAATTCTTTCGAGGAGATTCGATTGTTACCTGCAAAGTCGATCGCTTCGATAGGCAGTCGCTTGCCTTCAACGATACGGATGACGACAGTGATTGCGTGATCCGCATCTTCAGGAGTCGCTATAACAACGGTACCTTCAAAGCCCGCGTTACGATACATCGCTTCGATTGTTTGCCGATCCTCTTCCAGGATGTCCGCGCTGAAGACCCCGCGATTGAGCCACTCTCCTTTGCGACTTTTCATTCGGCGACGGATTTCATCAGTCGTGAAGTACTGATTTCCATCGATGCGCACACCCACAATTTCGTGCTTAGCGCCCGGCATAATGGTGTAGTTGATCTGAATGGCGTTTCCCAGGTTCGGATCGACCTCAATGGTTTCCGCGCCGACAATCGCATCAAAATAGCCCTCCTGCTGCATGTACCGCATTACTCGTACACGTCCTTCTTCCACCAAATCAGGATCGACGGCGGCTTCCTCGTAAATCGGAATGAGTTCCCTGAGTTTCTTGTTGCTGATGTTGAAGCCGCGGGGCTGAACTAAGGCGAATTGTCCCGGCTGGATCATCACATTCATGTCGACGGTATTCGTCGCAGCATCGTACATGCGATCGACCGTGACTCGTGTGTTTAGAAATCGGAGTTCAGTGAATTTTGCCCTTACATCCGAGACTCCTTTGTCTATCTTGGATCCGGACACGTCGTCTCCCGTTTTCAACCCGAAGGCATCGAGCAATTCCTCCGGTTTGAACGTTTGCTCACCACCTTGCACACGAACGGTTCCGACTTTGGCTTTCGGTCCCGGGGTGACTTTCAGGGTCACAAAAATGAGATGAGACTGTTCATCGGGTCGGTAGGTCGGAGTCACCGTTGCCTGAAAATATCCTTCCGATATCAGCAGATCTCGCGTGTTCTCTACGACGCGTTCGACTGCCGATGTCGCGAACTTCTCACCAAACGGCAGGCGGAAATATGCCGAAAGCGACCGATCGAGAAGGTTCTCTGGTTCGAGGCGGAATGTGCTGAAGAAAAAAAACGGACGTACGCGGAATGTCAGCGATGTCGTACCATCGGCGACAACGTTCGCGTCAGCATCGACATAGCTGTACTGGCCGGTGTTGTAGAGCGCCTCAATGACAGTGCGAACATTTTGGGGGGTTAGAGTGTCGCCGACACGAATCGGAAGGGTTGCGAGATCAGCCTGGGACGCGGATCCGGAAACTGCAATGCCTGAGACGCGGGTGCCATAGTACTGTTCTTGCGCTTGCGCCAACGACGGCAAGAACAGCACCAGAATGAGGTCCCGCACCTTCATATAACCTGCAACTCTCCCACACCTTAGACGCGGTCCTTAAGCAAGGTGGTAATCTGAGGAGATTTTCAGGCTTTGGTAACTCGGCCGGAGCGGATGCATCTGGTACAGACTCGCATGCTCTTGTGTGTCTTTCCGTCCAGCACTCGAACACGCTGAAGGTTGGGATTCCAGCGCCTTTTCGTCAGATTATGGGCATGGCTAACCCGATTCCCATAAATCGGACCTTTGTTGCAAATTTCGCAGCGCGCCATGAAGGCAATCTCCCTTATGAAATAGAGGCAAAGTATAACACACGGCCCTGTCGGGCAGATGGCGTCAAAATGGGGGGCAAAGGGCATTGCTCCGGAATGCCCTTTGTCTCCCCACTTTGACGCTGTCCTGATCTGCCGGGGACCGTTGTGCTAGAATGACCCCTATTTCTGACGAATATGGAGCGTTCCGTAATGAAAGCCCTCATTTTATCCGTCCTGCTGGCTGGTCTGCTCATAACAGCCTCTTGCGGGTCGGATTCATCTGCTTCTGCGAACGTCGTTGCCCGGGTCAATGGCAAAGACATCACCGCAACTCAGCTGGACAAGCAAGTTCAGGTTCAACTCAATGGAAACGAGCAGCCGGCTTCCCCCGAGGAATTACAAGATCTTAAACTCCAGGTCTTGAATCGGATGATCAACGACCAGATCCTGCTCGAGCATGCCGGCACGGCGAACCTGAGCGCGAGCGATGCCGAAGTGGATGTCAAATTCAATGAATTCAAAAGTCAATATACCGAAGAGAAATTCCAGGAACTTCTGAAACAACAGAAGATGTCGGTCGAGGATATCCGCAACGAACTCCGCAAAAGCATCACGATTGAGAAGCTCGTTAACAAGGAAATCACTTCCAAGATCTCGGTCACAGATGCGGAAATCAAGAATTACTACGCTAAGAACAAAGATAGTTATAACCTCCCCGAGAGTTATCACATTGCCCACATCCTGGTGACTCCTGTTGCCGATGCCGAGGTGAACAACGAAAAGAAGGACGACGCCAAAACTCCCGACGAGGCCCGGCAAAAGGCGGCGCGGCTGCTAAAAGACGTGCAGAGCGGTCGTGATTTCGCAGTCGTTGCTAAAGAGTACTCTGAAGATCCGAGTTCTGCCCCAGCGGGAGGCGATCTGAACTTTCAACCGCTTCAAGCGATCGAGAATATCGATCCGAGATTGACGCAAGCAGTCCAGAAGATGCGCGCCGGCGAGACTTTTCCTCAGGTGATTGAAACGCGTTTTGGTTTTCACATCCTGAAGCTGCTTGAAAAAGATGCAGGCGGCCAGAAAGACCTCAGCGACCCGCGGGTTCAACAAAACGTCCGGCAAGCCATTTTCAATCGTAAAGACCAGACTTTAAAGAACGCCTTCTCCGAAGCCGCCAGGAACAAAGCTACCGTTGTGAACTACCTTGCGCAGCGGATTCTAGAGACCGCTGGAAAGAGCCAGTAAGACGTTCAGGAGTTAGCCACAAAAAGCGGACAAGGGGTCAGACCCTGGTATCGGGGTCTGACCCCTGTTCTTTTTTGTGGCTGATCCTATTACTCAACTATCGCGAGTAAATCTCCAGCGTTTACTGCCGCGGTTTCCTTCACGCCCAGTTTTCGCACAGTACCCTTCTTCGGTGACTTAATTTCGTTTTGCATTTTCATCGCTTCAATCACCAGAAGGCCTTGATTCATGTCTACGGCTGCACCTTCACTGACAAGCACCTTCACGACTTTACCCGGCATCGGCGCTCGAAGCTCTACAGTCCCTGCGTGCCCCTGCTGACCCGCCTTTCGCAGCGCGCCGCGTGCATCGATGATCTCCACGTCGATTCGTTGGCCGTTGATGGATACCACGTAGGTATCGGTGTTCGGTGTGACCGAGATTTCGACCGATCGATCTTTCCATCGGAACCAGTAGACTCCCGGTTCGACGGCTTGAACGTCCAGGACGTACTTCTCTCCAGCTATCTCTGCCTGAATGACATCACGTTCGACGCGAACCAGTTCGATCTCCAGCCGTTCACCGTCGATGATCGCGGTGTACTTCATGAAGATCTGAGGCCGCGGCGGCGGGCGTCGAGTTTCCAAAACATGTCACTGTGTTTTTCGGCCTCTGCGGCTGGAACCGGCCGCTCGGAATGAAATACGGCCGCAGCAATCGCAGCCAATGTGCGGTCCCCCTGTTGTAGGGTCCGTTTGTGGGCCGGCTGGTCATAGACCGAGCCTATAAATCGATCGATAAAGCCGGTATCAAAGTCGCCCTTCTGGAAATCCGGATGTCGAAGTATCTCGCGGAAGAATCCTATATTCGACTTAATGCCGTCGATCTGGTACTCGCGCAATGCGCGCTGCATCCGCGCCATTGACTCTGCGCGGCTTGAACCCCACGTCACTAATTTTGAGATCAGAGGATCGTAGTCGATCGGAACGGTCCAGCCCTCATACACACCGCTATCATCGCGCACTCCAGGACCTGACGGTGTTCGCAGCCGCACAATTTTGCCTGGGGATGGAAAAAATTTGTTATCGGGGTCCTCCGCATAAATCCGGCATTCCATCGCCGCGCCCCTCATGACTACTTCGGTTTGCTTCAACGGGAGTTTGTCTCCACGCGCTATCGCGATTTGAAGCTTTACCAGATCCAGACCTGTGACCATTTCCGTCACTGGGTGTTCGACTTGAAGCCGGGTGTTCATTTCAAGGAAGTAAAAACGCCGGCGCGCATCCACCAGGAATTCGACGGTCCCGGCGTTGTAGTAATTTGCGGCCTGTACGACCTTCAAGGCTGCCTCGCCCATTCGCCCGCGAAGGTCCGGATCCACGATGGGAGAAGGGCATTCCTCGATGACCTTTTGGTGACGGCGCTGGATTGTGCATTCTCGCTCGCCGACGTGGATGGCGTTGCCGTGCCGGTCGGCCAGAACTTGTATCTCCACATGCCGCGGTTTCTCGACGAATTTTTCGATGTAAATTGCATCGTCACCAAACGCGGAGAGAGCTTCCGATCGTGTATTTCTCAACGCGCTTTCAAGCTCCTGTTCGCCTGCCACAAGACGCAGCCCCTTGCCTCCTCCGCCACCAGAGGCTTTCAGCATGATCGGATATCCAATTGAGGCTGCAATCGTTCGAGCTTCCTCGTCCGAACGAATCGGATCGACCGTACCTGGTACCGATTCGACTCCATATTTTGCGACCGCGCGCCGGGCCTGAATTTTCGAACCCATCAAGGCGATCGAAGCCGCTGACGGTCCAATGAATGTAATTGCCGCGTCATCGCATGCTTTCGCGAAAGATGCGTTCTCCGCGAGAAATCCATAACCCGGATGAATGGCATCCGCGTGGCTGCGTAGCGCCGCATCGATAATTCTTTCAATGACCAGATAACTCTCGCGAGACGGCGCCGGTCCGATTGCATAAGCTTCATCTGCCATTCGGACGTGAAGGGCGCCGCGATCGGCTTCCGAATATACAGCGGCCGTCGGAATTCCCAATTCCCGGCACGCGCGAATCAGCCGGACGGCAATTTCACCTCGATTGGCAATTAGAATTTTCTTAAACATCCTCAAATCGTGGGACGCCGCTCAAACCATCGGGCGTCCTGCTCGTATGCATGCGCGACGCGCAGCACCGTGAACTCATCGAAGGCCTTGCCCGCGATCTGCATTCCGACGGGCAATCCATCGGGTGTGAAACCACATGGGATCGAGATTGTAGGAAGTCCAACAACACTGAAAAAACGGGTAAATCGCGTCAACGAAGCTATTGAAGTTTCTGGTCCATTCCCCCACGGCTTATTCAGATCGTCAATTCTTGGCGCCGGGATAGGCACTGTTGGAGTAACAATTACATCTACCGTATCAAAAAGCCGCTTGCATTGTTCTTTTATAAGTGTCCGGGCACGCTGGGCACGCACATAGTCAATCGAAAGTAATGCGCGGCCTGCCTCGAGTCTTCCACGGACATCGGCGCCATAGAGGGCCGCCTGATTGCGTAAATGAACCTCGTGATACGAATACGCCTCCGGAGAAGCGATCTGCAGCCAGGTGGCTCGATGGATGGCAAGACCCGGTACGTCGATTCGAGCGATCTGCGCGCCCAATTTTTCGAGAATTCGTATCGCGGCGTGAATCGCTGTGTCGACAGGCGGCGCAAGATGTTCGTAAAAGAACTTATCCGGGATTCCCACTCGAACCCCTTTGATTCCGCCCGTCAAAGCGTCTGTATATCGCGGTATGTCGACGTTCCTGCTGTATGGGTCGCGCGAATCGTAGCCCGCGATGACCTCCATCAATACCGCCGCATCTTGCACGGTGCGCGTCATTGGACCGGCGTGGTCCAGAGACCACGAAAGCGGAACGATCCCGCGTAAGCTTACACAACCATACGTTGGCTTCAAACCGACGATGCCGCACAGCGAAGCAGGAATTCGGATCGAACCACCTGTATCCGAACCCATAGACCCAAAACCCATGCCGAGCGCTACTGCGCTTGCCGATCCTCCGCTCGAACCGCCTGAAATGTGCTCGCGATTCCATGGATTTCGCGCGATTCCATAGTGGGGATTAACCGTTGTCACCCCGAAAGCGAATTCGTGCAGGTTGTTCTTGCCTACAATAACCGCGCCAGCGTCCTTCAATTTCGTGACGACTGTCGCATCTTCCCGGGGTATGCGTTCGGCAAACACCTTCGACCCTGCTGTGGTTCGAATGGCTTTCGTATCGTACAGATCCTTTACAGATATCGGTACACCCGCCAGGACCCTTGTTTCATTGAGACTGTGCGGCCTCGCGTTTGGGTTTCCCGGATCGTCCGAATTGGCCGGATGGATCACTGTGATGAATGCACGGAAGTCCGGATTCAAACGCTCAATGCGAGAAATCACGGCGTCAGCCATCTCTCTCGCGGAAATCTTTCGTTGCGCAATCATTTGCGCCGCGTCCACCAACGTGAGTTTCTTGAGCTCAATATCGGTCATTGATTGAATCGGCCTGGAAGATGGTTGCGGGGGGCGTTTCACCCAGATCGATCTGCCGAAGCTTCTGCGTCTCTTCGTCGATGTCCTTCAGGACCGCGACGGCTTCGGGCGTCAATTCGGTATTGCTGCCAGATTTGCCGGGCATGGGTCTGCGACTGGAAGAGTCCTGGTTACTCCATACGGGAGCGATACGATAAACAAAAGCAACAGCAGTACTTCGGAATCCCCGAAGTTGTAAGAGAACAAACCCGCAATCATGAAACCCGTCAGCGCAGATAGCGCCGAAAGGACGATCCAGCGGATGTCTCCCGACGCCGTTTTCAACATCTTGAGCAGCGAGGCATACAGCTCAAAGATAAACCAGAGAAACGCGGTCAGGCACAACAATCCTCGTTCAGCAGCGAGTTGCACGATATTGTTTTCCAAGTGGCCGTAATAGAAGTTCGGCTCTGCCAGATCTGCGCCGCGATAATGAGGAAACTCCGTGTGAATTCTCTCTGGCCCGACACCAAACAGCGGGTGATCTTTGATCATGCGAATGCCGCCGATGAACAATTCAAACCTGCCGGTATCCGGACCGAACTGTTTCTCCTTAAAACTGAACGAAAGCCGGTGATAGATGAGCCCCGAGAAACCCACGGCTACGACCGCTACTGGCAGAGCGGCACTGATCAAGATTTTGCGCGGCATCAAGAGCCCCAGCACAACGAATCCCGCAGCTGCGCCAAGCCAGGCGCTCCGGGTGAAACTCAATAGCAACGCGGTACCGACGACTCCAAGCGGAATCATCCATCGGCGTCCCAACATCAGCACTGCCGGTATTGCCGCGCACCACACCAGGAGCTGTTCTCCACTGAACGTCATCCAATGCCCCATGAATCCGGTCATGCGAGCAAGTACAGTTGGATCATCGGCGAGATTTCGCGTTGAAAGAAAATGAATATATGCGATCGCGAATTGACCCAGCGCATAAACCGATGTCGTCGCACCTATCGCGAGCAGTACACCAAGCGAGATTCGCGCCCTGACGGTTGTCGTCACCATATTTGCCGCCAGCAATCCCATCGTAAACAGCACGAACTTCCGAACGGAGCTCATGCCGACTTCCGGTTGGGCAGACATCAGGAGTGCAAGAACCGTAGTCAGCATGAAAGCGCATAAAGGAATGAAGTAGCTGGGCCAAACGACCGCTGCAGGCCGCTGGACGATCCACGCCACGCATGTTATTGCAAGCAGCATTTCCGCCGCCGCGATCGATACCAGAACCGCCGCCGCCGACATCAGGGTCAGCGCGAACAACGATGAATCGCGGCTCCGTTGCATATGGCGGATTCTATTCGATCTTCATGTGGGATTGGGGTAATTTGTATCCGCGCCATCCGCGGCGATCTTTATGAATTCTCTTTTTCACATCCGCAATCTCCAGTTCGGCTACTCCTCGAGTCTGGTATTGCGGGGTCTCTCGACCGAGATTGCTGCAGGTGAATTCGTCGGGCTTATCGGTCCAAACGGAGCCGGCAAGTCGACATTGTTAAAGATCATGGCGGGTCTATTGCGCGGTTACCACGGTTCAGTGGACTTTTCCGGGAAATCTCTCTCGCAATGGAACTCTCGAGACCTCGCCAAACGAGTTGCGTTCGTCCCTCAGGAAACGCATATGGTGTTTCCTTTTACGGCCGGTGAAATCGTGATGATGGGCAGATTGCCGCATCGTGCAGGGCTGGTTTTCGACAGCCCACGCGACATCGATCTGACGGGCGAGGCTATGGCCCTGACGGACACCGCGAGCCTCGCATCGAAAATCTTCAACCAGCTCAGCGGAGGCGAACGCCAGCGCGTTGTGCTTGCGAGCGCGCTCGCTCAAAATCCGGATGTCTTGTTGCTGGATGAGCCGACTGTTTATCTCGATCTAAAACACCAAATGCAGTTCTACGATATCCTGGAACGGTTGAATGCCGAACGTCGAATGACGATCATCAGCGTTACGCATGATGTGAATCTCGCTGCGCGATACGCGCGACGGATGATTGCTGTCCGATCGGGAGTCTTTGTTGCGGACGGATCTCCTGAAGAAGTACTAACGCCGCACCACCTTTATGACATCTTTGAAATCACCGCCACTATCCTCCAACGCCCCGATGGCCGTGGGAGCTACATCATTCCCACAGCGTAATGGCGGCCTATCTGCGGCCCGTTTTTTAGGGGTGGTTGGTTTATGCGCTGTGTTTTGTCTCATCGTGCTGCTTGTGACGCCATGGCTGGGCTCGACTGATGTAACCTGGCGTAATGTGCTCGCAGGAGCGAGCCCGGACCGAGAAATTTTCTTTGTCGCGCGGCTGCCACGCGTCCTATTTGGTGCGCTCGTTGGAGGCGCGCTCGCGACGGCGGGGGTGTTGTTTCAGGCTATATTGCGCAATTCTTTGGCAGATCCGTTCACGCTTGGTGTATCGGCTGGGAGTTCTTTGGGAGCATTCATTGCCATCTGGTTGGGACTGGAAACGGTCGTGGCGGGAATCCCGACCACTTCAGTTGCGGCATTCATCGGAGCATTTCTCACGATACTCCTGGTGTTCTTCATCGCCCGAACGAGCGGCGCCATCCCCACATTTACGCTAATTCTCGCCGGCGTTACGCTGAACTT
>DATFXZ010000329.1:0-4222 GCA_035315305.1 Terriglobia bacterium
TCGTTGGAAATTACGTCTAGTTCCATAAAACCGACATGATCCAGCATCGCGAGGCAACAGGCGCTATTGAACAACCAGAAGACTGTGGGGTCGTAGTTTTCATTGTGGGGGCCCGACATCATGCCATGCGGGAAGAAACGCGCCCAAGGCGTTCCCTTGATCGCGGGCTCCTCACAGATGTGGGTCTGGAAAAGAATCTGCCCTGTACACACGCTTCGGATTCGTTCCAGCGCGTACTGAGGATGTTTCAAGTGGTAAAACACGCCATAGAAAAGGACCAGGTCGAACGTTCCGAGGCGCTTGGGCTCCAGGTCGTAAACACTCATCAGGAAAGCTGTCGCGTTCGACTGCCGCGCTGCCTTAGTGATGTTGAATCGCCTCACTGACTCAGGGTATGAGTCGATGCCGATAACCTCTCGAGCACCGCGTCTTTCGGCTTCGAAAGAGAAAAAGCCTTCAGCACATCCTATGTCTAAGACCCGCTTGTTTGTAAGATCTTCCGGCAGCCCAAAGTAGGGCAGCTTCTTCAAGACAGGATCAACCCAGCCGGAGCTATAAAGGCCCGGGAGGACTTCGATTCTCTGGAACCAATAAGGCTCCGCTTCCACCTGGTATTTGACCCAGTCTCGCACTGGTTTATCCAAGTGGTTTTCCATCGGGCTGATAGGGAAACCGAGGCGGGAGGTGTGACCGGTCGCCCGAAATGCCTCGGCGAGCTTCTGCTTGTGTTGTTTAATGCTCAGAGCCTTGAGCTGGTCACCTAGCGTTCGGACTTCCTCAGCAAGGCGATTGCGTTCGTCAATTAGAGCTTCTATACCCTGCTTGCGAGCCCGAACGGCCGGCACCTTCATCAACAAAGACTTCAAAAATGGTGTCATATCGTTCTCCGGCTTGAACAGATCGCTCGAATGTCGAGTCGCGCATCATACCATCCATCATCTCGGCAATGCGCGATTGAGACCGGCAGCGTTACGCCTTATCTACGATTGCCGCCCACAACGCGCTATTCACTGGCCATTCCTCCTCAGCAACAGCGATCTGATTTTCATTACCGAAGTGATTTGAACAATCGTGGAGGAGCGCTTCCGAAAAGCGTTTGGGATCGCATAAAGCAGGATCAGACAGGCGCAACGCCAGACCACAAAGATGGTCGCGGCTCAGGGTGTAGCGGACTTCTCCGGCTTTGACATCGCGTAAGACGTATAGGTCGTCACAGTCTTTACACGTAATCGACCCTACCATACCAACTCGTCATGGAAATTTTCTGCGAGGAATATCATCAAATTCCAATGCCCGCCATATTTGGGCATTCACACGTAAACGCCGGTATTTGCCGGTTCGTTATTTAACCTGCGCAACTCGTGGAATGGCCGGTTTGGATACCGATCCGTGCCCAGCGACTCATCGGCTCAACCGATAACAAAAACGGCTCAGTTTGAATGTCGCGGTGAAGTTCGTCTGAACATCCAATAGAAACCTGCCACGAAAGCCACAATGCCGATAGCATGCCCAATAATCGGCGGTAGCAGGATATAGAAGTCGTGTATCTGCAGGTCTATTGGCGGGATGAGCATCGAACCGAACACATCCCAGGCGGCGATGGCCATAAGGTACATCCCGAGACCTACCAGAAAACTTGCCACGTAGCGCATTGCTTCTATCCCAGCAATTGCGAACTGGGAACTGACTCACTTTGAAATCTTCTGCAAGATTGCCCAAAACAGTATGCCAATCACAGCCCACTGAATCGCGCTGCTTACGACTAAAATTAGCCGGGGCGCGTTCTTCGTCGCTGGAGCATTCATGTGTAGCACGAAAAAAAAGGGCAAGACAATACCTTGAACGGCGAAGGGCTGGGCACGTCTGGAAAGCCTCATCGGAGTAGGTTTGCAGACAGCATTGACGTGACGATCGCATGTCACCGCGCAGCTGCTATCTAAACTGCAGTTGAAGAAACCGGATTTCCCCTCCTAAAATGTCGCAAAAAAAGCAAATGTCTGTCGTCTCCATCCTCAAACGATTGGTTCCCGCGCGGTTGCGGCCGCTGTTGCGGAGGGGTGTGCGTCTGCTGCGCGGCAAGTCGCTCTATGATTCACGAGTTCAGAGGGAGCTCGAGGCGTTTGAAAACATCAATGTTCAGGATCTGCCGTTGATAATGCAGTACTGGTCGAAGAACTATCTGGCACCGATGCTGGCGCCGTTCGGCTTTACCGATGCTATCCAGTTTGTGCGGAGCTACATGGCGCGCGTCTGTCGACAATTTCCGGCTGAAACAGTTTCGTTCTTGAGCATCGGCGCCGGAACTTGCGCATCCGAAATCAATATCGCCGAATGGTTGCGAGAACATTCCATCGAGAACTACATGTTCGAATGCGCAGACATCAATCCAAAACTGCTGGCGAAAGGCCAGGTCTCTGCCAAAGAGAAGGATCTGTCGAAACACTTTTCGTACTCTCCATTCAACTGACCAGCGTCTCACACGCGCTCAAGTTCTCTGCGGATTTTTTCAATCGACGAATAGGTGCGCGGCATTTACCTATTATGCAGGCTCGATAAGTGTCTTTTCGAGAATCTCACGGCGGCAATTCGGGCACTTTGCCGGGGACTCCAGAATGTAATCCGTCACGCTGGGATCGGATCCGGTAACGCGGTCGAGAATGTTATCGAACGAAATCTCGGCTCCATCCGGGTTGCAGCGTAAGGGGACATGGGGCCCCCACGTCCCCGTGCGACGCCATTTCCCTGGGATCTACTCGGCCTTTTGATAGAAGAAGTAGTCCGCTGTGTAAGGTACAAACGCCTGCTTGCCAACGTCCGTCGGCGATGCACAACCCGTCGATGGTGCGACCCCTCCATGAGTGTTCAGGCGCTGGACGAATGTCGTATTTGCCAGCCTGTCGCCGCCAGTGGGTCCGGTTTGGCCTCCGACCGCCGTAAGCAAAAGCCAGGCAATTGCACCGGGAGCGACGAAATGAGGGTCGGTGGAGCTATTCTTCGTTGGATCCTCCACTTTTGCCCAGACGGCGCTACTGTCTCTAGAGTCCTGCCACGTGGCCCGAATCACGCGGTGACCCACGGTTGTTGGATCAGTGTTCACCTCCTGGGGGTTAGGACTGAAGAAGTGCGTTGTGAGTTGCGTAAAATCGTCGTCAAACAAGGTCGCCTGCGGCGTGAAGAGTCCGAAGGCGAAGCCAGTGCCCGAGGGACGGCAGACGTAGTTCTGCGTGCCAACGGCATGACCCGCGAAGAACAATTTTTGCCCCACAGGTGGCTCAAGACCACTGGGGACCGGTGGCGGCGGGAAGGGGTGACCCGACTGTGCCAACGAAGTCGTGAAAGAACCCATCGCGAGTGACGTAATCACAGTTAAAGCAAGTAGACAGACATTCTTTTTCATCTTTCATCTCCGATTTTCTATCATTGCACCCTGAGGGCACGGTTCTTGTCCTCGCACGGCAATTTCTTCCCGCGAGAGATCGACTTGCTTCCTTTTTTTGACTGCATAACGATTCCTCGATTACCGTAGTTGCCGCACGAAGCAATGGAATGTATTTGATCATGATCTTTTACAAGGAAGATGCATTATGGGGAGTCAAAACGAGCCACTGATCAGAATTCGCCTTCAAACGGGCCGCAATTTGTCGTGTTACAGATACGACGTTGCTCGGACTTACGAAGGGTTTGACTTCCGCACTCCCTCTGAACTGTGCAACGAGATGATGCTGAAAGTCGTTTCGCAAGCCGCCGATCGTTACTTCGGAAAGTGGCCGCTGCACATCATACAGCCGGTACGCCAGGCGGCAGAAGTGGACTACCCGCCAGTTCGTATCACGGCCAGGTTCGCGTCATCGCCAATTCGCCAGGACATGCAACTATCGTCCTTGGGTGTCGATCTGGTGTCAGGAGGAGCCGATGCCCGTGCCAGACAATGCCGCTCGACTTCGACTGCAACTCATCGACTGGGACTCGGTGGCTCTCGATTATCAGTGGTAGGCCTTACTGTCGGATGAACGCCTGTGGTCACAAGAGCGCTGCGGGGATCTGGTCGCGTTTATTCCCGCCGACAATTTCTTTCAGATCTACTGCCGCGGTCTCGTCGACTTGCTTTTGATGATCGTGCTTTTCGATCGAGACGAGGATGATCGCGACCGCCCACCCTTCTGGGCCACGACTGTCAATGGCAGAAGAAGCACGGCGGCCGCGAGTGCGACTCCTATGCGCC
>DATFXZ010000330.1:0-6340 GCA_035315305.1 Terriglobia bacterium
ACAAAATTACCTTCATGAAGAAGAGCGACGTGATCGGCCACTTTCTCTGCGCAATTGGCGATATCGTGTGTAACAACCATCTGCGTGAGACCGAGCTGACGCTGCATTTTTCGAATAAGGCTGTTGATGGTCTGCGACATCAGCGGATCCACCATGGTGGTTGGTTCGTCGTAAAGAATGGCCTTCGGCTGAGCAGCCACACCGCGGGCAATGGCCACAGCGCGCTTCATTCCCGTGCTGAGTTCGCTGGGCATGAGATCGCCGAGACCCTCAATTTCGACGAGTTTTAGATACTCCTGGACTTGCTGTTCGATGGCATGGTCGGTTTGACCAAGATCGCTGAGCGGAAATGCAACGTTTTCCCGAACGGTCAGCGAGTCGAAGAGCGCTCCCGATTGAAAAACCAACTGCATCTTCCGCCGAACGGGAGCGAGTTCGCGCTCGGTCATGTGCGTGATGTCTTCGCCATCCACAATGATTCGGCCGCTGTCCGGCTTGAGAAGTCCGACCGCAAGCGTCAGCGTGACCGTTTTTCCGACACCACTCGGCCCAAGGATCGCGAACGTCTCCCCTTCTTCTACTCCGAAAGTTATGCCGTCCAATACCTTCCTATCGTCGAAAGACTTCGCTACATCGATGAATTCGATGAAATATGCCATCCGGATTATTGTAGATTCAGGTGTTTATGAAAGCCATCGCTTACCCGTTAATCGTAACCGCGTTCGCGGCATTCCTCTGCCAACCAACAGCATTTGCTCAAGAACTCGTTTGGGCAGCAGATGCGGAAGGCGGCGCGCCATACACGTTTCCGGACCCGCGAGATCCCTCGCACATCATCGGATTCGAAGTGGATCTTGCAAATGCCCTCGCTCAGCACACGGGCCGCAAGGCCCGATTCGTCCAGAACCAGTGGGACGGGCTCGTTCCCGGACTCGAACGCGGCGAGTACGATGTCGTCATCAACGGACTGGAAATCACCGCCGAGCGCGCCGAGAAGATCAACTTCTCAACCCCATACTTCTATTCCACCCTCACCCTTACAAGGCGTATTGACGATGACCGCGTGCAACGAGCCGAGGACTTACGCGGTCTGAAAGTTGGGGTCCTGAAAGTGACGTTTGCCGAACGATACATTCAGAATCTGGGGAACGTGACGATCAGGAGTTATGACGGACAGGTACAGCCGTTCATCGACCTCGCGCTTGGCCGGCTTGACGCCGTCGTCATGGATACGCCGATAGCGCTGTACTACGCGACAGGATCGCAGGTGAAAAATATCGAGATACCAACCGCCCACATGAGCTTCGGTATCGGGATCCGGAAGGCAGACACTTCGCTCCTCGAACAAATCAATGCGGGTCTCGAATCGATGAAGCGCGATGGTACGCTGCGAAAAATCTATACCGATTGGGGGATTTACAACCTTGCAACGGCGCAAGCAATCGGTGATGCAGGGCCTATCTCTAACGGCGACGCGCCGCGATACCGCGATTATCTGGATGCCATCCGAACGAAGCACACATTCAGTGAGAGGCTGGCGCAATACAAGCAATATTTGCCCCTTCTATTGCAGGGCGCGCTGGTAACACTCGAGATCTCGGCTCTCTCGATGGCGATCGCGATCGGCTTGGGACTACTGATGGCTGTCGTTCGGGTCTTCGGGCCGCCGGTGGTCGCCTGGCCTGTTATCGCCTTCATCGAAGTCATACGCGGAACACCGCTCCTCATTCAGTTGTTCATCATCTTTTACGGATTGCCTTCTATCGGCATACGGTTCTCCCCGTTGTGGGCCGCGGTAATTGGTCTGGGCATTAACTATGCGGCATACGAGGCTGAGAACTATCGCGCCGGAATTCAGTCGATTCCTCGAGGTCAACTCGATGCCGCGCTGGCGCTCGGCCTGACGCGCGTTCAAACGATAAGAAAGATCGTGCTCCCGCAGGCCGTCCGCCTGGTGATACCGCCGGTCACGAATGATTTCATCGCGCTGCTGAAGGATTCATCCCTGGTGTCGGTCATCACCATGGTCGAACTCACGAAGATGTACGGACAACTTGCCGCCACCAACTATGACTACATTGGCGTTGGCATACTGACAGCGGCTATCTACTTTCTATTGGGACTGCCCATCGCTCGGTTCTCCAGGCTGCTTGAGGCACGGTTGGCCTATATGAAGTTGTGACAGCGGCATGCTAAAGTTTGGCGATTCGACAGGAGACCCCCGTGAAATTCATGAACTTTTCGCGAAAAAATGCACCGAATGTCGTCCGCCTTGGGTGCGTTTTCGGTGATACCTGGTTCGACATTACCAAGGCGATTGGCGATGACCTTTTAGAATTCCCTCGCGTCGCATTTACGATCGAGGAAGCGCTCCATGTGAAAGATGGACTCTCGCTGCTCGAGGAACAACTCGAGCAACTGGAGCGATTGTCTAGCGGGATCCAAACATTCCTGTTCACGTCTTCGGATGTCCGATTTCACGCGCCGATTACTCATCCTCAGAAGCTGATAGGTATCGGTCTCAACTACAGAGATCATGTCGAAGAAATCAAAGCTCAAATACCGAAACAGCCTCTTCTATTCGGAATGTACGCTAATGCGATCACCGGCCCTGACGACGCGATCATCCTACCACCCGTGAGCCGGCAGGTGGACTACGAAGCTGAGCTCGGCGTTGTTATCGGCCGGCGCACCCGGCAGGTTTCAGTCGGCAGTGCGCTCGATTATGTAGCCGGTTACACGATCGTCAATGATGTCTCTGCGCGCGATCTGCAATTCTCGGATGGTCAGTGGCTGCGGGCGAAGTCTTTCGACACATTCGCACCAATGGGCCCTTACCTCGTCACGCGCGATACCTTGCGTGATGGAGATGGTCTCGACATTGAACTGCGATTGAATGGCAAGACGATGCAGAAATCGAATACAAGGAATTTAATTTTCAAAGTGCCCGACCTCATCTCTTACATTTCGAATGTGATGACGCTCGAAGTCGGCGATGTCATTGCAACTGGAACCCCTGGAGGTGTGGGATTCGTGAGAAACCCTCAGGTGTTTTTGAAGCGTGGAGACACCGTCGAGATCGACATTCAAGGAATCGGGCAGCTCAGAAATCGCGTCGCTGAATTCGATTGAGTCTTCTCACAATTTGCAGATTGCCACGATCGGACAACGGATGCATTTTTCGAGATTGCGCTTGCGCGGGCAATCGCCCGCAATCCCAAGATGACAGAGCGCGAAATCATATCGTACCGGGTCGTCCTCATGTAGACGTCGTAAGCTGCGTGTAATGTCCAGGGCCATGGACCAGCCGGGGCTGCGCATCGAAGTCAGTCCAATGTAGCTTGAGATCCTGGCAATGTGTGTATCGAGTGGAATAACCAGCTGGCGCGGAGCGACATTGGTCCATACACCGCAATCAATGCCGTCTTCAGGACGAACCATCCATCGCAAAAATAGGTTCATTCGTTTGCATGCGCTTCCCTCAGATGGCCGCGGAAGCAAAAAGCGAACGCCGATTCGCCGTTTCAACTCACCGCGGGGATAGAGTTGCTCGTGACCAAATCCGAGCAGGATGTTACTGAAGTTCTCCAACGCAGCAGTGATGTCCGTGTCTTGCGATGACAAACCCGTGGTGAATGCGGATTCCAGCGAGCCATAGTCTTCGAGCGTTCGCCGGAGAATCCAAAACAAGACTGCAAGGTCGCGGCTGGTGTTGAATCGATGATAGAAGTACCGCAAACGTCGCATGTCTTTTCGAGGATCGAACGACGCAATCGTGCGGGCGGGCGAAGAGCCGAGGTAACTCAGCGCGCTGTCGACGGTCCGCAAGACACTTTTCACGTTGCCATAAGCGAAAGCGGAAGCAATAATCCCGGCAATTTCCCGGTCGCGAGAATCCTCATAACGGTGGACGAACTGAACAGGATCGTTCGAGAGATGCTTTTCTCTCGGAAAGGTATCGAGAAAATTGTCCAGATGATGCTTCAGGGAGGACATGATCCATATTAGACACAATTCAACAGTAGGGCCGGCAACATAATTGCTGCAACACGCCGTGTGAGCGCCCTCCTCGTGAGGGCGCCAACATCCTTGACGCATCCTGTTTTAGCCGCGGTTAGCGGCGAAAGAGTGTAGCCACGGCCGGCACGAAAGATTCTGCCGCCGCTCCGCGGCTCATCGTGCAGTTGCTCATCGAACGACGGCTGTCAGCCGTGGCCCACTCTGTCGCCGCTAACGCGGCTAAGATTCGATGCGTCATCCATATCAACGCCCTCGTGAGGGGGACAGCGGCGAAGCCGCAGGGGGTCGTTATGCCGCGACAATCCAGGGGCAGAAATCTGGCGATAACGCGACTATTTCGCGTAGCGCAAGCGCGATAGCGCGCAGCATAGAAAAAAAATGTCACTGCTTGAATCCTTGGTAAGTATCGTCATCATTTCGACGGTCGTGATGTTTGCGGCACCTTCCTTAATTAAGGCGCGCGAAAACTATCAGCTCGACGCGGTCGCCCGGCAGGTCGCGGGCAAAATGCAATGGACACGGATCAAAGCCATCAGCAGGAATCGCGACTGTCGCATGCGGGTAAGCTCGCCAACCTCTTACGTTGTCGAGTGCCAATATCCGGAATGGCGAGCTGATGAAGCGATCGTTCTGCCGGCCGGTTTCCGCATCACTGCCACAGCATCACCGGAGTTCCATGTAAGGGGAAATGTGGCGCCTACCGCCACGCTGACCGTGTGGGATAAACGCTCGAAGACCAAACGTGTCATCGTCAATATTACCGGTCGCGTCCGGGTCGATTGATGTGATAAATGATCACACTCTATGACCGATCCCGAACAGGTGGTCGAGGCTAACCTTAAGTTCTACTTCGCTCTCGAAAGCCTCGACCTCGACTTGATGGACGAAGTCTGGGCGACCGATGCGAGCGCCATCTGTGTCCATCCCAATTGGAACAGGTTAACGGGTTGGGAGAACGTCCGCGCCAGTTGGGAACAAATCTTCCGAAATACGACATTCATGCGCATTGACGTATCGGAAGTCAGCGTGGAAGTCCAGGGCACAACAGCATGGGTGTCGTGTCTCGAAAATATCACCACCGCAACCGGCGAGAGAATGCACCGTGCACAAGCATACGCTACGAATATCTTCGTCTTTGAAGACGATCGTTGGCTGCTCGTGCTGCATCACGCGTCCATCCTGCAAAATTCCCAGGAAACTATCTGATCAGCTCTTTCCTCTAGTTCCCAGGACCCATAGCGCGACCCACACCAACACGAGGAGAACTGCAATCCCAAACACCGCAACGATTAGTTTCATGTGCGCCTGTCTTGAAACTGCAGTCCCCGCGCGAACATCCAGTGCGCCACGAAAAGAGGAAAGCTGGCGGCCAACCATCCCTGAGGCATACGGTATCCAAGCATACCCCTGCCCAAAATCGGGAAGAAAACGACGACATTCACTAACCAAAGAGCCAGGCCTGCTAGGAAGGGATTATGAAAAAATCGCCGAAGCCTGCCCCAGAAAATGGAGAATGCGAAGTACGCCCCAAAATAGAGAATGGCTGCATTGATCAAAATGACCAGCTGCAGATCGCTAAGCGCAGGCAATATGGCGAAAACCTGTCGCGTCACTAGCTCGGGAACAAATACAGCTCCGACATATTTCCACAAAAAGAGGCTGACGATGATAAATACGACCGGTCCCAACCACATCGCGCCATTCTACTTCGCGAAGCGCAAGCGCGATAGCGCGCAGCAGTAATCAACGACTCCCCGATTGACCCGTCTTCTTCGTTTCCGATACGATGTTTATTGTTCATCGGGCCTGTGGCGCAGTTGGGAGCGCGCATGACTGGCAGTCATGAGGTCAGGGGTTCGAACCCCCTCAGGTCCATAGAGTTACAGACAATCAAGCCATTAAGGGTAACAACGGGGTAACGAACGGCGTTCGCTTGGCCGACCAAACAAAAAAGGCGGGCACTCGGCCCGCCTCTCTTGGTTCTTTACAGCCGGCCAGGGCCAGGGATTGTTGTAGAACATCACATTGACGATCCACAACACGAACCACGCAATGCTGGCCCATTTGCAGACTTGAATGGTCTTGGGGTGTGTCTCGGTCCAACTGCGAAAACTCATGTTCACCCCGGCGATTGTACGGCGATTACTATTGAATTTCATGCCTGACTTTTTCGACCCAACACCCGAAGAACAACGGGTTGTGCTCATCGATGCGGCAACTCTGCGCAAAGCCGAGCGGCTAATTGAATCCTGCGAGCATTGCAACCCGGATGGCGCCGAGATAGTTAATTCCGGTGAATCTTGTCCAACGTGTTACCAAC
>DATFXZ010000331.1:0-3561 GCA_035315305.1 Terriglobia bacterium
CGTGGCGCGTTGAGCGCGATCAACATGTGCGCGTCAACCGGCATGTCGTTCCAACGGCCGACGTATTTTTGCAAGTTGCCGGCGAACTGCCATGCGAAATTCTGAGCCATGTCGTCTACGGTTTCGCCCCAGTCACGGCGGGCCAGCGAGGAGCCCAATTCACCGGCACATCCGGAAAACACGGCTGCAACTCGAGTATCTCTGGCCCCGGCCCACAAGACGGTTTTGCCGAGGCGGGAGAATCCCTGAATCGCGACGTGCTTCGCATCCAAGGCTTTGTCGGTTTCGAAATAATCGATGATGCGGCTGATGCCCCACGCCCATGCGGATATCGTGCCCCACTCATCCGGCCGCGGCTCCGTTTGATCGGATGCGAGGGTGAGTCCGATGACCCCATCCTTCCATGCGTTGGCGCGATCCGGTTGAATCTCCGTGTATACGACCGTCGCATATCCCCAGCCGCGCGCCAGGATTTCATCAGCGACAGGAGGCTCGCCCGTCGGCGCCGGACCGCCGCCGCGCGCTGCCGGTGCGAAGATAATCGACAGGACAACCGGCACCGGCTTCGTTGCCCTTGCCGGTGTGAACAGCCACACATTGAATCGTCGTTCATCGGAACCTGAGCGCGCATGTGCGACGAGCTTCTTGCGAACTGCTGTGCCGTTCATCCATCCGCGATCGACTTCAGCAATTTCCCACGTAACCTTCGGCGCATTCGCAGGCACGCGGCCGTAGATCTCGGTTTCATAAAGTTTGATCAGTTCCGGCCGCCGCTGCTTCGTCCACGTATCGACATTACGGACGGGCCGCCCGTTGGACAGCACGAGCGGATCAGGCAGCGAGTATGGCGCGACTTTCGATTCGTCGTAATTCGAAATGTGGCCCGTCTTAAACGCCTTCCGCAGAGGATTGCCGTTGGCATCATTGCCGAGATTTGCAGGATTGGGTGGGTTCTGGCCCGGACTCATCAATCCACCCGCCAGTAAGGCTGAAATCAGTGCGAATATTTTTCCTCGCATTTCGTTTCCTAATTCAGTTTGATGGTGGCCTCGAGCGTCTTGAGGTCCGGCTTCTTACGCGCGATCTCGACCGACTCCTGCCATTCGCGACTGAGATCGCCAATGGGCAGGTTCACGCCGCCGCGAATGAACAACGGAATCTGATGAGGTTCAGCTCGCGTTTCGATGGTCTGCCCGCCGCGATATGTTTTCTCCGGATGCCAAGCATCCCGCCATTCGGCGCCGGTCGGCAGGTAAACCTGCTGGTTACGTTTTCCCTTTTCCCAAATCGGTGAGACGACCAGGTCCCGACCGTATTGATATGTCCACCAGTTTTCCCATGCCCGGGGCTGATTCGGATCGACAAGAAACATGGGGCGGACAATCGGAAGACCCGTCTCATGTGCGAGTCTGGCTTCGCCGTAAACATAATCCTGCAGTCTTTGGTGAAGCCGTGCATACAATCGCCAGACGGCGATGAGCACGTCATCGTAAGCCGGATCCCGAGGCAAGTTCCAGAAAGCAACGTTCCGCGTGGGTCCGACTTCCATAATTGGTGTGAAGGCGGAGAACTCGAGCCATCGTCCGCACACTTCCTGTTCCATCAATTGCTCGTTGTAGCCGCAAGTATCCGAGCCCCAATTCGGATAACCCATCACGGCGGCCCGCTGGACCGCTATGATCGAGGCGCGTAATCCTTCCTGCGTGCCGCCGATGTCGCCGCCCCAGAACACGGCGTATCGCGCAGATCCGGTATACCCCGCGCGAGGCATTACGACGAAGTCGTCACCACGATACTTTTTCGCGATTTCATACGCCGCCTGAACGTACATGGCGGGATATGCGTTTCGATTCTCGCGAATGCTGCGCTCGTCGAAAACTTTGTCCGGGCCCGATTCCGGAATGTTCTCTTCGGAGCGATCGAGCTTGAAGCCCACGACATCCATCTTTAGCAGTTTCTCTACACCGCTTTGCCAGAATGCGCGCGCTTCCGGGTTCGTGAAATCGACGAGCGGGTAATTCGATCCATTTGGCGGACGCGTTTGTCCGGGCAAACCATAGTGCTTGGCGATGCCTTCGTCCGCCATCTTTCCCTGTAGAAAAGGTGCAATCCACAAGAATGTCTTCGTGTTCAGGGAATTGAGCCACTGCACCATCTCCGGGAAATGCGGAAGGCGTTTCTCGTCGATCTCGAAGTCGTCGTAGCCGAGCGCGCCGGGACCCCACGGCCGATCGATCCAGTAGATACCGTTTGGGATTCCGAAGGCCCGCATCATCAGGACATCTTCCATGACTTCCGAATTGAAAGGTCCAGTGACGGGTGTACCGTCGTAATACGTGGTTCGGTGCGTGTGCTCATCGCGCCAGCGCCAGGGCGTGTACATCCACTTCGGAGGCAGCACCGGCGGGCCCGCGTCCATCGCATGCGCGCGCACGAGATCGGCAGGCCGGTCACTTGTGTACACCTTCATCTCAAACGATGGGCCATCAAATGCGATGCCGACACGATCAGGTTGTGACACCGCAAAATCGAAGAGACCGGGCCACGTGCCCTTCACAAAAACAGCGTAACCGCGCGACGAGAGGTAGAAAGGAGCATAGATCGATGTGGTCGGCTTCACGATCATCTCGACTTTTTGCCCGCGCAGGTTCATTGCTTCGGAGATTCCCGTAGCCCAGGACGCTTGCTGCGGCCCATCGACGACGCGCTCCATCAGGCCGGTGAAATACTCGTCGGGCTTGGCGTCGATAGCGAAACCCCATTTCGTGATGTCGGCCGCAGGTGTTGCACTCATGGAGAAATCAAAATTCGTACCTTGCGGTGTGATTGTGAGACGAACCTTGTGACCATCCGCAGTCATTGCTTCGCCCGTCCATCGACGGTTTGAAACGGTAAGCACGCTGTGCGTCAATTCCGTTGGCAGCGGGGTGCGGCCTCGCGCGGTTTCGAAGAAGAAATGGTCGATCTGAACAGCGCGGCGTGGAGTTTTCAAGATGACGGTTGCAGGATCACGCCCGCTGGACTGCGTCGCTGCGAGGGCGAGCACGATTACGGCTGTCATCAGAGTTTTCATGGTTGCGATTCTGCTCCCGTCGCGGTGTCAAGCCTGTCTGCGGGATACGTCGCGAACGACGAGACTGGATTCGTCTTCGATCCAGCGTGCTTCAATAGCGACGTAGCGGCGGGATACTTCTTCCAACACTGGTGTCCGGCGCGGCGTAAACTGTTTCAGCCGCACGTTACCCGCGACGTACGCGCGGGCTTCAGCAAGTGAGGTGAAACGTCCCGATGCGATGGCTTGAAGCAGCACATTTCCTGTTGCCGTCGCTTCGATGGGTCCGGCGAGTACCGGCAGATTGGTGGCGTTTGCCGTCGCTTGATTGAGGTAATCATTCTTGCTGCCGCCGCCGACGATGTGAACACCACTGATCTTTCGGCCCGTCAATGATTGAATGCTACGCAGCACCGACGCGTAGCGCATCGCGAGCGAGTCGAGAATCACCTTAGTTAACGTGGGAGGATCGGCAGGCACACATTGCCCGCTTTCGCTCAGATGTTGTG
>DATFXZ010000332.1:0-3495 GCA_035315305.1 Terriglobia bacterium
AACGCCGCAAACGAACAAATTAAGAAGGCGCTGACACAGATGATAGCGACGTCGTGCGGAATCACTTCGGCTGGGATCGACGAAAATTGATAGACCTCGCGCGGGAAAATCTCGATGTGCAACGTCGACGCCAGCCAACGACTGAACTCGTTACGGTAACGGATCAACGTCATGCCAAAGCCCAGGCCGGTCATTGTTCCAAAGAGGCCGACAATTGTTCCCTGACCAAGGAACACCCAGACGATTTGCGCAATGTTCGCCCCGAGCGCTTTCACAATTCCGATCTCGTGCCGCTTTTGCACCGTTACGGTGATGAGTGTGCTCATGATTCCAAAAGCCGCCACGATCACGATGAAGAACAAAAGGAAAAACATCACAGTCCGTTCCAGCCGCACCGCTTCGAAATACTGGCGATTCATGTCGATCCACGTCTGGGCGTATTGCGGCGGCTCGAGGAATTGCTGGATCTCCTGTTTCACGCGTTCAGCGCCATACGGGTTGTCAGTCTTCACCGTGATGCCATGCAAGGCGTCGTCCAGACCGTATAGCTCCTGACCGACGTAAACCGGCACGAGCAAAAATTCCGAATCGTGCAAATAATGGCCGGTCTCAAAAATGCCGGTGATAGTCAGTTCTTTCGGGAGAATTACATCGCGCAATTCATCGATGGCTTTTTTCTCTTCTTCGCCCTTTGCGTTCTCCAGTTTCTTAATGCTGTCGAGGACCTGGCCGAGATTGCCCGGCGAATAGATTGTTATCTTGTCGCCGACGGTGACTCCTAGTTTTCGCGCCAGCTCAATCCCAAGTACCGCTGATTCGCCTTCGAGATCGAGCTTGCCGAATTTGATGAACTTTTGCAGGGGAATGACTTTCTCTTCCTGCTCCGGATCAATGCCGCGGATCAGTGGTGCGAGCCGCCGATTGTGGTATTCCACAATCACTGGTCCTTGCACAAAAGGGGCGGTGGCGACTACACCCGGCGTTTTATCGATTTTGGCCTTGAGTGGTCGCCAATCGCGGAACACGTCCTCAGACGTGACAAGAATGTGCGCGTCGAAGTCGATCACTTTCTGACGCAACTCCCGATCGAATCCGGTCATGACCGCAATCACAAGGATCAGCACGGTCACGCCGAGCATCACGCCAATGACCGAGATCAATGTGATGATTGAGAGAAACGTGCGCTTAGGTTTCAGATACCGGAGCGCCAAAAAAAGACTAAACGGAAGCTTCAATTCATCCTTAGCGTGGCGGCAAACTCAACCGGATTCAACCGCGGTCGGTCTGCAAAGTTTTGTTAGGCCTTAGTTATCGCGTGCGCCTTTAGTTCTTCCAGCGTGACGAACTCAAGCGCGGAAGCGTGCGTTGCTTCAAGATCCACAGGCGCCGCGCGGTTGTGATCAAGCGCGCTTTTCCAGCGAGTGACGCACACGCACCACTTGTCACCTGGCTTTAATCCGGGAAAACCCCATTCCGGACGTGGCGTAACCAAGTCGTTTCCATCCAGCACGGAGAAATCTAAAAATTCTTCTGTGACTTGCACGCAGACCGTGTGCTGGCCCACGTCCTCTGGTCCTGTTCGACAATAGCCATCGCGATAAAAACCGGTCAACGGATCGCGGCAACAACCCTTCAATTCCGTTCCCAAAACATTCGTCGGCATAAGCAAGTTGGTGTTACTATCGGCCGGACTTTACCGGAGGAAAAGCGAATGCCAATCCATGCGAAATACGTTCACACCAATCTGATCGCCAGAGATTGGAAAAGACTCGTCCAATTCTATCGCGACGTGTTCGGATGTGAGCCCAAAGGTCCGGAACGCGACCTGTCTGCGGCGTGGCTCGACAGAGTGAATTCGGTTCCGAAGGCCCGCCTTCGTGGAGTCCATCTGCGCTTACCTGGATACGACGATGATGGGCCCACGCTGGAGATCTTTAGCTACGATCAGTTGATCGAACGTGGAGTGCCGAGAGCTAACGAGTGCGGATTCGGCCACATTGCATTCGCGGTGGACAATGTAGATGAAGCGCTACAAGCAGTGATCGTAGCCGGCGGTGGCGCGGTGGGTGAAATTGCTACCGCGAAAGTAAAAGGCGCCGGTCTGATTCGTCTGGTCTATGCGCGCGATCCCGAAGGTAACATTGTCGAGCTGCAAAAGTGGAGTTGAACAAGAACGCGTAGCCTCGTGACCAGGCAAACCGTCATTGCATACTGGCTTGTCCCGGCCGAGCCGGCACGCACCTTCTTTCAACGAATCATTAACGATCTCGCCCGCCAATACGATGCGCCTGTTTTCGAACCGCACATGACGATTCACGTCGGAGCAGATCGCGCCAATGCTTCTGAGAACGCGCTGAGAGACGCAGCTAACCAATGCCGACACGTCGGACTGACGCCGCTTGGAGTTGATGAGTCCGATGAGTTTATCAAAACGCTCTTTGTGCAATTCGCCATGACCGTAGAACTGCGGCAAATCAATGACATCATTCGCAAGGCGACGAAAGATTCGTCGCATTACGAACTAAAGCCGCACTTGAGTTTGCTCTACAAGAATTTGCCAGTCGCAATCCGCGACGAATTGACAGCTTCAATCAACGTTCCGCTTTCCGAAGTGACTTTCGATACAATTAAAGCTGTGCGCTGCGTTGCGCCTACGAAATCCAGCGCCGACGTTGAAGGCTGGCACGTTGTCGCTGCAGCCTCTTTGTCTGACGATCGCGTCTAACACAGACGCCCTACAGTTCCACAATTAGGTAGGGCTTTCCGGTTTTGTGCAGCGCAGGCGCTGAGACGTTGTAAACGGGAATGCCCGTCGAAGTTTTCCCGTCGGTAAAACCGTTGTGTGCATGACCGTGGAATACTGCGGTGGCGCGAAATCTGTTGATCGGTTCTTCGAGACGACTGGAACCGAGAAAGGCGTAGATTTCAGGATCTTCCCCTTCCAATGTCGCGCGAATTGGGGAGTAATGCAGGACCACTATTCGGCTCTCAGTCTGCAGCTTGACCAGGGCCTGCTCGAGGCGAATGGCGTGGCTGATTGACTCCTGCACGAATTGCTTGATCAATGGCTCGCCCCACGCGTTGAGCATCCGTCGTCCAAAACCGCCGCCGAACCCGCAGATCCCCGCAAATCCAACCCCGGCGATTTCGACCGCTTCGCCGTTGAGCATGGTTACGCCGGTCTGATCGAGAATGTTCGCGACCGTTTCCGGGTGTCCAGATTCATAATCGTGGTTCCCGATAACGCCGATACACGGGATTCTCACCGCGCTGCGAATATCCGCAGCGAGTTCTTCCGCTTCTTCGGGAAGTCCGTACTCGGTAAGGTCGCCGCACAGCAGCAGCACGTCTGCACTCGACGAAATCTCGGCAAACGCATCGTGCATCTTTCCGCGCGAATGTTTCGCGTAGTGAAGGTCTGCGGTTGCAGCGATACGCAATCCTCGTTTTGCCATCGCTTTAAGAAACGGAACGGCCGCTAAGGATGGACGTTTC